>CAZMNG010000279.1:0-5825 GCA_964567505.1 uncultured Chthoniobacterales bacterium | reverse complement strand
GCGCGCCGGACGTGGTGGTCGTAAACGTGACCAAGGACGCGATCTGGCACCGGGAGGCCGTCCTACCAGGATTCTCGGGTCAGCCCTTGCCGAATCCCACCCTAATGTTTGGCGACCCGCTGCCGATCGCTACGGGCAAGGGCATCGTTCCACAGCCCAGGTTGCCGCGCGAGCAACAGCAGGAGCAACTGACGCGCGATCTCGAGATTGATCCGCATAACTACTATCCGCCGGACGTCCACCGCGAGCCCCTCAAGAAGCTCGTGAATCCGGAGGAGGTCGATCTGGTCGAGATAGCGAAGGTGATGGGGCTAGAATGGGCTAGAACACTCCTGTCCAAGTAGAATGCGTTAGGGTCATATCTCAATAATCAACATGTGTGCAGACTAATGCCGATTGTTGAGATATGACCCTCACCGGAATCGATAAATGAGCAAACGGCAGATACGACGAAGGTGCCGCGGAGGGAGATCAAAACAATCACTATTAGATAAAAAAGCTCGGGTGTTGCGAGATTTTGATGAAACTTTCTACAGACGAATGTTATTACTACGAGGGCCAAAGCAGCGCGTGAGTATTCAGCGATCGCGTTTCTGCCCTGCCCAGTTCCAACCCGGGCGCTCTTACAGTCCAAGGGTTTTTAAGCATAGAATGTGAGTAGACCTATGGTTAGAGCATACACACCAAGGTCTAATTGAACCCATCTACGATCGTTCATTACGCTGGCCACATAAAAAAAAAAAGTAGATCGTTCGGTTGCCCGGCGGAACAAATCTTAAAAACATCAAATCTTATGAACCTGCAATTACAGAACAAAAAAGCTATTGTAACCGGCGGCTCGGCGGGCATTGGTCTCGCCATAGCTCGCATGTTGGCCGAGGAAGACGTGGAGGTAACCATTCCCGGGCGTAATCTTAAAAACACTAAACGAGAGCATCGCCACGATCTCAGGGAAAGTAAGCGCGATCGAAACGGACCTCGGTACGGCAGAGGGAGCCAAAAGACTCATATCGCAAGTTCCTGAGACTGACATCCTCGTAAACAATCTCGGTATCTATGAATCAAAGCATTTTACGAATATCACGGATGAGGATTGGTTGCACTATTTTGAGGTCAACCTCCTCGGAGGGATTCGGTTGGCTCGCCACTACTTTGCTGGCATGCTTAAGCGCAACTGGGGTCGTGTAATCTTTGTCTCGAGCGAAGCAGCAGCAGAGGTCCATCCCGACATGATTCATTATGGTGTAACGAAGACTGGGCAGGTTGTCGTAGCCAGAGGCTTGGCCGAGCTGACGAAGGGGACGCGAGTCACAGTTAATTCTGTCTTGCCCGGCCCGACTCGTTCAGAAGCGATAGTCGGATTTCTGCAAAGTAAGGCCTCTAATCCGAACGCGAGCGCTCAGGAGGTCGAAAAAGAGTACTTCCAAACGGAACGGCCAACTTCACTCATCCAGCGGATGGCGGAAGATAGTGAGGTTGCCAGCCTCGTTACCTACCTCGCCAGTCCGCTTGCCTCCAACACAAACGGTGCTGCGCTGCGGTGCGAAGGTGGTATCCTGCGCGCGCTTTTCTGAAAGCGACGTCAATCGCTTTTGCAGGCGCCAATGGGCGTGCTGTTCAAGAGGCGCCCAGCGAGAAGGGGTTACCCTTCTTCGCTGATCGCACCATCTTGACAATCTTTTTTGCGACCGGCGCGCAAAATGCCGTTTAGGCGCATATCTCAACAATCAACATTTGTGTAGACTAATGTTGATTGTTGAGATATGACCCTAACGGATCTCATCCCACCTCTGCTTAGGAAAAACCGAACATTCTGTTCCGTTATTTATATTTGCGATCCGCTATGCGGGCTGAATATTTGCCTAGTTTAGCAAACCAGGTCATAATCCATGCATAAATCGTCGATCAATTCCTCCAAATCAGCCTTCCCAACATCGTTCGTTTTTCTCCTCGCTCTTTGTCTCCATTTTCCTGGCATTGCGAGCGCCACCGCTCCGGTAGGTCCGCCGCAGGTACAGCGCGCAACGAATTGTGATTTGCAATTCGGCGCTCCGCTCCAGTATGACATGGGCACGGAGACCTCCGTCGCCGCAACTCCTGCTGGACTAATCCTGGAATTTCGCAGACCGCCCGGAACCGAAATATTTTATCAGGTCGGAAAGTTTGACGGAACGAAGGTTACCTGGGGAGCACGCCAACCCGCAGGGGCGTGGGGATACCGGCCTGCGGTGGCCGTCACCAAAGACGGATACGTTATCGAGGTTCATGCAACCGAGGACTTCACAAACCGTTACTCAAGGCTTACTTCCGACCTCTATTATCGAATTGGCAAAATCGATCCCGATGGGGACCATAATCAATCCATCCGCTGGTTAACAGAGTCCATTCATTGGGATGCCGGGTACAACGCTTCAATCGCCATTAATGATCGCGGCGTCATCCTGGGTGTGTATGAGCCGGGAAGCAAGGGAGACAGCGGCCTCTACTACCGCGTCGGGCTGATGAGATACGACAACACCATTATATGGGTTTCCGGTGGATCAGGAGGACGCAAATACGCCGACCAGGGGACCAACCCACACATAGCGATCAACAACAACAACGACGTCGTTGAGGTGCATGAGCCTCCCAATTCAGCGCTTGTGCACTATCGGCGCGGCTTTGTCTCTGGCGGCACCATACACTTCGGTGAATCCAAACTCTATAATGATTGGGCATGGGAACCGGCCGTTGCCCTGCTCGACAGCGGAGACGTACTGGAAGTTCACGCGCAGGGTTATGCTGCAAGCTTCCTGGCGTCGAGAACTGGAAAGCTGAGTCTGACCGACCCGGACGCAGTCGAATGGTCTGACCCGGTCTTAGTCCATAGCGACTTCACCCTGAATCCCTCGATTGCGGCCACAGACAACTTCGCTGTCGAAACACATTCACTCTTGTACCGAGGGCCCGCCCTGGCGTTCTCGGTGGCAAAACCATGTGAGTAGGGGATAAAGTAGGCCGGTTAGGGCATATCTCAACAATCAACATTTGTGCAGACTAATCTTGATGGTTGATTTATGACCCTAACCGGAACTCACGGTTTCGGGGCGTCCGACGGCAAACAGGCTGTGCAAGCAGGCCCGGCATCAGCGCTTCTCCAGCCAATGCTCCTGAGATAACGACCGCCTCCACACCTGGCCGACAGTTGGCGCTCCCGGCGATGACCAGTCCGGGAATAGGACTTTTGCTTCCTTTGAAACGCCCTGCTTTGGCAACGCCAGATGTGGTAGGTGTGGTCAAGCCGGGCCCATTCTATTTCGGTGTCGATGCCGAGCCGTTCGAGGATCGACGTGATCGATCCGCCGGGCCGAACACCCGATATGTCGTGGACTCCAGAGTCAAAACGGAACACGTGCGTCGCGCCAAAATGCTTAACCTCGCGTGTCCAGCATTGACAGAAACCACCCGGCGCGTCGTGCTGCTCGGCAACCAAGACCCTGGCACCGGCATCGGCGAGTAGCGCAGCGGCAGTGAGTCCGCCGTTGCCAGCACCGATAACAGCAACATCGAACTTTTCGTCGCCGCCTTCTTTTTCGAAAACGGGTGCCGGCCAGTTATAAAGCTCGCTCGGCCTGAGAAGCTTGCGCAGCGCCAGGTGCATAAAAATTTTCGGCCCAAAAATCGAAATGACCGCGCCGACAATTGAACCTCCAATAGTCACTTAAGCGCCAAGCTGCAGAAAGGCAGCCAATGCGAAAAAGAGAAAAATCACCCCCAAAAGCCCGGTAATATTAACATTTGTGTAGACTAATGTTGATTGTTGAGATATGACCCTGATCGAAACCATAGGTTAATACGCTAATTTGGCCGTCTGGAGCCGATTTCACGGCAACAAAGGTGACCTAAGACTTGCTGGCGGGTTACGTGGAGTTCCCCTCGGAATGCACCGACGATGGACAAACCCACCACTAAACCCTAAATTGAGCTCTCAGGCTGCTGTAAATCATGCACGAACTGGCTATCATGCAATCCGCCCTGGACATGGCTGAAGAGAAAGCGCTTGCCGCCGGCGCGTCGCAAATCCACCGGCTGCGCCTGCGCATCGGCGAGTTGTCGGGCGTGGTGCCGGAGGCGTTGCGCTTCGCTTACGAGGCGCTTCGGCCTGGCACGATGGCAGCGGAGGCGGAGTTGGAAATCGAGGAAATCCCCGCCCTTTGCTGCTGCCCGGCGTGTAATGCCGACTTTCACGTCGCGGCGCTGAATTTCGAATGTCCCAAGTGCCACCAACGGAGCGGCGACCTCCGTAAGGGTAACGAAATGGATTTAACCTCGATGGAGATCTCCTGATATGTGCGACACTTGTGGCTGCTCAAATCTGCCGCCCGCGCCCGCGCGCGACGAACACACTCACGCTCATACTTATGCGCAATCCCACGGCCCAGGCCATGAGCACCCGCACGAACATGACCACGATCATTGCCACGGGCTCACGGACCGGCACGAGCATGCCGCTGCGCATTCCTACCAAACCGTGGTCGTGAACCAGGCGTTGCTTGGAGCCAACAATCGCCTTGCGGAGCAGAATCGCGGCGCGTTTCGCGCGCTGGATATGCTCGCGTTAAACGTCGTGTCCTCTCCCGGCTCGGGCAAGACTACCTTGCTGCAAGCCACGCTGAACGGCCTGCGTGGAAGGCTTCGCTGCGGCGTGATCGTGGGCGACCTGGCGACCGACAACGACGCCATGCGACTGCGCGGCACGGGCGCACCGGTGGTGCAGATCGCCACCGGCACGATGTGCCACCTGGAAGCCGGCATGGTGGCACAAGCCTTGAAGAAGCTGGACGTGCGCGCGCTGGACCTGTTGCTGGTGGAAAACGTCGGCAACCTGGTCTGCCCTGCGTCCTTCGACCTCGGCGAGGCGCTGCGCGTGGTGCTGCTGTCAGTGACCGAAGGCGAAGACAAGCCGTTGAAGTATCCCCCGATCTTCGTTTCGGCCGATGCCGTCGTGGTGACAAAAATGGACCTGGAAGCGGCGGCCGGATTTGACCGTGAAGCGGCCCTGCGGAACATTCGTCAGGCTAGCCCGAAGGCGGAGCTGTTCGAGTTGTCCGCCAAGACCGGCTCGGGGATGGAGGCGTGGTGCGATTATCTCGTGACGGCGAGAAAGAAATGGTTGGAATTGGCGTAGCCTGAATTGAGCTCGTCGCTTCTCCCAGGGTGTGATTTATGCGGGCTAGGAAGAAGCCTCGGCGGGCGATAAGGTACATCCCCACGATTGAAGCGTTGCAACGGAGGCGGCAATCATCGCCGGTAGCGCTCCGTGAACCTCCGGGGATAACGGTTCGGCATAGTTTGCACCCGCCACTTCCATGCCGACCAAGGTAAGACGGCTCGGCAGGCACCCGCGAAGTCCGGCTAGGGCGAGAACTTCGACAAACCCAGCCTCGTGAGGCGAGAGCTTCAGCGAAAGCCCGCGCGGGATTTCCTTGCCCTCCAGCACTACCGTCGTACCGGGGCGGCCGCCCAGGCGCACGGCATCCAGCACCAACAGGGAACCGGCGTCTTCCACTAGCGGCAACAGCGCCAAACCGAGCGTTCCTCCGTCTTCCAACTGAACGCCCGGGCCGAAGTGGTAACCGCGGCGGAGGGTTTCCAGCGCCGCCACCCCGATACCATCATCGCCCATCAAGGGATTGCCCAGGCCGAGCACAAGCGTGAGCCGGTTCATTATCTCTTCTGCTCCTTCTCCTCATCAACGAAGCGAACCCCCTTACGGATCCACCGGCCGCCGGAAATCATCGAGCTGATGCACCCTTCGCGATCGACGTTGTCCGCCAGAATGGAAA
>CAZMNG010000278.1:0-5825 GCA_964567505.1 uncultured Chthoniobacterales bacterium | reverse complement strand
CCCGGCTTCCTGATGATCGGTCAGGGCGATCTGCTCGGCGTGCCGGTCCAGTTCATCCTGCTCGTCGTCATCGCCGTCATCGCCGCAGTGATCCTGATAGCCACGCCCCTCGGGCGCTACGCCTACATGATCGGCAACAACGCCGTCGCGACCCGCCTCTCCGGCGTGCCGGTGTCGCGCGTGACGATGTTCACCTACATCCTGGCTGCGGTCCTGTTCGGGCTGGGCGGTCTTGTCTACGCTGCGCGCCTTGGCCAGGGCATGCCCGGCATCGGCAACGGGCTGGAGCTCGCCGTCATTGCCGCCGCAGTTATCGGCGGCACGAGCATCACGGGCGGCTCGGGAACGGTCTGGGGAACCGTGATCGGCGCCGTCCTCATTAGCCTCATCATGAACGCACTCAACATGCTGAGAATCTCGTACTTCTGGCAGGACTTCGTCACGGGGCTGGTCATCGTAATGGCCGTGCTGTTCGACATTCTTAATCGTAAGCGCAGGGCCTCCCAATGAGCCACGGCAACAAGGTGGAGAGCCTCCCAATTGCGGAACGGAAAGTCACCGGTCCGAGCAGCTGGAGCCGACTGCTGCATCGCCGCGAGATGACCGTCGCCTACGCCATCATCGCTCTTTGCATCGTAAACCAGCTTTTCAACCGAAACTTCGCGACCCTGTTCAATTTCCAGGTCATGCTACGGCAGATCGCAATTTTTGGCCTGATTTCGCTCGGCGAGATGATTGTGATCATCACCGCGGGTATCGACCTCTCCATCGGCGCCGTCCTGGCCCTGGTGGGGGTCGTGGAAGCGATGTTTGTCTCCCGCGCCGGCTGGCCGCCGCTGCTCGCGCTCAGCGCCGGGCTGGCCGCCGCCGTGCTGATCGGCATCTATCATGGCGTCGCGGTGAGCAAGTGGGCGGTTCCTCCCTTCATGATAACCCTGGGCTCGCTCTCGATCTGGCGCGGGCTGGCCACTGGTGTCACCCGCTCCTACCCGATTCTAATTAACGACGAGGTTCTGCGCTGGTTCGGCCAGGGCATCCTCCTCGGCATCCCCGTTCCGCTGATCATTCTCGCCGTGGTGGTCGTCGTCGTTTCGTATCTGCTCAACAGCACGAGACTGGGGCGCAACATCTACGCGGTGGGTGGCAACATCGAAGCGGCACGGCTCTCCGGGATTCCCGTCGCGCGCGTTCTCATCGCCGCCTACACACTTGCCTCGTTCCTTGTCGGCATCGCCGGGGTGATCCTCGCCGGTCGGATGGCCCAGGGGCTGCCCAGCGTCGCCGGCGGCTACGAGCTCAACGCGATCGCTGCCGCCATCATCGGGGGAACCAGCTTCTTCGGCGGGGTCGGCACCGTCCCCGGCGTCCTGCTCGGCAGTGCCTTCATGGTGGTGATCGACAATTCGCTGATTCTCATGCATGTTTCCCCCTACTGGTACCCGCTCGTGGTCGGCTCGGTCATCGTGCTCGCCGTAACGATCGATGTCGTCAGCACGAAACGACGCCGGCGCGCAGAGGAACTGATGGGCGTCTAGGGTCCGAGAGAGCCAACGAAAGAACGAAATAACAGATCGGACGGGCCGAGCAGCGCAACGGGTGAGGGGAGACGAAAAAGTCGCCGATGCCTTCAAGGCAGTTGCAAGAGGAAAAGGTGTTTCTTTGCGGGTTACACGCCTGGGGCGTGCATCAAAGTATCTCTCGGGCCGGCGGAATTGCGGAGGCACCGCTCGCCCAGCGGGCTTGAATGCTGGTCATTTCGCCTGCGCAGATGACGTAATCATCGGCACCCAGTAAAACGCCCTCCCAGACGCGTTGGTAAAGATCGCGGATGGGTCCGGCTTTGCTGGCAATGTTCCGATCGCGGGGAAGATCCAGGAGGCCATCTTGCAATTGATAACCCCAAGTGTCAGGGAGGCTGTGATGATCGACTATAGCACTTTACTAATTTTTCAGCGCCCGGGTTAATTAGCGGTCGAACTCCTGGAAGCTTTCGTACCCGAGTCTCAGACCCTGGAGTCGATCCCATACTGTGCTGTTATTACAGGTCTGCGCGGAGGTCTGACCATAACAAGTTGCGAGCCCTGCGAAAAATCCCGCTCCGAGCGCTGACATATAGATCCGGCGAAGCAATGCGCGAAACCGTACAGCGAGGATGTCTGCCTGAAACTGCATCAATTGGTCGTTCTTGGTCGTCCCTCCGTCGGCCAACAGAACCCGGAAATTCAAGACCTTCGCGAAGGACACCGCATCTACTAGGCCATCGTTTGTGGAAGGGACGGCCCACGCCTTGTGACGTGGTCGATTTCAGCCGAATGGAGTGGCGTGTCGATTGCCAGCGGCGGGAAGGTGGTGTAAGCGCACGAGCCCTTGCGCTTGGCTGCGGCATGACATTCTATGTAGCTCAACACAAAGAACCATGGCCCAAAAGATCATCATTACCTGTGCTATCACTGGCGCCATCCATACACCGTCGATGTCGCCCTATCTCCCGGTGACGCCCCAACAGATTGCGGAGGCCACGATCGCGGCAGCCAAAGCTGGCGCAGCGATCGTGCACCTACATGCGCGCGATCCAGAGACCGGCAAGCCGGACCAAAGACCCGAGGCCTTCGCGGCCTTCCTGCCACAAATCAAACAGGCGAGCGTCGCTGTGGTGAATCTGACCAGCGGGGGCTCTCCCTATATGAAAATTGAGGACCGGATCCAGCCTGCGCTCACCTTTAAGCCGGAACTCGCATCGCTTAATATGGGCTCGATGAACTTTGGCCTGTTCCCGATGCTCGAACGTTTCCAGGAGTTCCGACACGCGTGGGAGCGTGAGCACCTGGAGGGCAGCCGGGACCTGATTTTCCGCAATACGTTTAAGGATGTTGAGTACGCGCTGAGGACTTGTGCCGGTAACGGCACCCGCTTTGAATTTGAATGCTATGACGTGGGCCATCTTTACAACCTGGCTCATTTTCTCGATCGTGGATTAGTGCAGCGGCCGCTTTTCGTTCAAACAGTGTTCGGCATCCTGGGCGGAATCGGTACACACCCCGAGGATGTGATGCATATGAAGCGCACTGCCGACCGGCTCTTCGGCGGAGACTACCGCTGGTCTGTCTTGGCTGCTGGACGCAAGCAGCTTCCGATCGCTACCATGGCCGTCGGGATCGGCGGCAACATACGGGTGGGATTGGAAGACAGCTTGTGGATCGGACCAGGGGAGCTGGCCACCAGCAACGCGGCTCAAGTGCATCGCGCCTGCCAGATCATCGAGAATCTGGGATTGGAAGTCGCAACACCAGCCGATGCACGTGAGATGTTAGCGCTCAAGGGCGGCGACAATGTCGCCTTCTAGCTCCACTTTTCAAGCTTATCGAAGATGCAGAATCTGTTCTAAGCCGAATCCGCATAACGGCGAGCCTGGCTCACGCTCTTGAGAGCGCCGAGTACGCGCAAGAAAATGTCTTCGAAGAGCTCGATGCCAAGAAGGAAATCTTTGCCGCGATCGATGAAAATATCGGTTCATCGACTCTGATTGGCAGTTCGTCTTCGGGGATCCCGGCATCGGCCTTGACCGAAAATTTCAAGTGCCGGGACCGGGTGCTTATCGCACACCCCCTCAATCCGCCATACCTGATCCCGCTGCTTGACCTTGTACCCGCCCCCTGGACCTCCCCACAGACTCTCCGGGCAGTTCATTCCCTCATGGAAGACATGGCGCTTGCGCTCCATAGGCGGGATCAGGAGGAGGAACAGAGCGAGACTAGACGTCATTCGGTGAGACGGTACGAGAGTAATCGGTAACCAGTAGTCAAAAATCGGTAGGGGATGTCTCTCGGTCTAGTTGAAAAGGGGAGGGTTGTTCTCGTCCGGCGAGCCTAGCCAACCCAGAAGAACCCCCATAATAATCAACAAAATCGCCTGTCGGGCTGGGGGGTACAGCCTGCTGCTTCGCGGGTGGGCTGCGCCGGCGCTGGTCAAAACAGACGGTCACGTTGTGGCGGAGTCGTTTCCTACAAGAAGGCATGGAGCAGCGATGTTGACACGAATTTTAGAATGCTGACTCGCCAGACCGGAATACGTGAGGCTGGCGCTAACCGGGGGGCCGCGCATTCGGTTTAACGTCGCTCGAGCAGCTTAATCTGCAGGGATGCGTAAAAGTCACCGACCTTTCGCCGCTCGGGAACCTCATTTCTCTAAAGAGCCTCGACATCTCTTCGTGCTCCGGCGTTAGCGACATAGCCCAGGAGAAACAATTGGAATGAACATTCCCAAAGCTTGGCTCTTACTGGCCGTGACTGTTGGTCTTTTTCCAACAACGAGGCGGGGAGCCAAGCGGACTTATAGCCGTGAATGAAAATGCCGACTTCGGATTGGTTACTTGCCCACCACACATGGCTTTCAGGGAAGTGGAATTGCCGCCAAGCGTCTGAAGAAGGCTCGTCTGTTCATCTGAAAAATCTCTGGGTGGGAGTCGAACAGGCTAACTTGCGGCCCAGGAATCGGCAAGGCTCGGAACACTTTGATGTCACGGGAGAATCTCCAGCTCAGCTCAGCTAGTTAGTTAGCGATCTGAAGAAAGCGATGGCATCTAGCGCTCTTGTTTGTGATTAATTTATTTTGCGCTTTTTCTTGTCCGATAAATTGCGCCTAGGCCTAGGCATGAGCTCCGGCGTTTCGTGCTATAATAAAACTCGTTGCCGAATAAGAGCGCGGTGGAAATGATCAGAAGTAAGAACAAAGCGACACGAGTGGCGTAATCGCTGAACTGAAGAAGCATATCGGAGAGACGGCTCCCGAGTTCTCTCGAATGTGGCGGGAAAAGCAGTTGGAGTATTCATTTCGCCGGGGTCTGATGCAGAACTACGAGGATTTTTCGGTCTGCACGAGAGAGGCTCTCGACTACACGAGTCTGGCTCTCAAAGTCTCTCTCAGCCCACAGACAAGAGAAGAAATCATCAACGCGTACAAGACTTTGCCGGCATTCGCTGACGTTGAAGAAGGGTTGGTTCGAGCACAGGAATGCGGTAGTCGGATGTTTGCGTTCTCGAATGGTGTCTCAGATGCGGTGGAGAGGCTGCTGACGACGGCGGGCATCAGAGCTTTCTTCCTAGACGTCGTAAGCGTTGACGATCTCAAATCCTTTAAGCCAAACCCGGCGGTGTATAGTTACTTTCTCCGAAGGGCGGGTGCCGTTGGCGCTCAAGCCTGGCTGATCTCGAGCAATCCGTTTGACGTCATCGGGGCTATTTCGTCAGGGATGCGCGCGGCCTGGGTCCGTCGTTCACCGGAAACCATATTCGACCCGTGGGGAATAGAGCCGACAATCACAGTGAACAGCCTCTCTGATCTGGTTGACAAGATAACCGATGAAGGCGCAATCAACTATCAACGGTCGAAGTAGTGGCTTTTACGTCCGTTGCCGCGTGTATCGGGCGATTAAAATCAAGGCACCGGGAATAAAAGGACTGAAGCTCATCCGGCTAACCCTCAATAATTAGAAGAAGAGTCTCACTTATGAAAGAGTTTAGTTGAGCATTGCTTTATAACGAGGCGGCTCTCCTCCAAAGCGCTTCAGCCGTAAAAACGACACGACCGGACGGCCCTTTACGACAGCGGCGTGAGACTGCGACATTTGGCTACGGTTACGCACGCAAGCGGGCTGGGCCTTCGCTGTAGATGCCGCAGCCAGCCACCGCTAGGGGCGAGCCTGACTCCAATTCTGACCGCACCCCACTTCGCTCCGCACTCGCTTCGCTGACTCCGCTTACGCCTGTTAGTTGCGAGCAGTTGAGCTTGCCAAACTTGACGCCCGAGAGGCGCATAAAGAAGTTTGC
>CAZMNG010000277.1:1186-5844 GCA_964567505.1 uncultured Chthoniobacterales bacterium | reverse complement strand
GGACGGATGACCTCGTCACCGTCGAAAAGGAGATGGCTCGCGGCGACGTGCACAACCTCGTAATCGTGCTAGCCCACTACGAGAACTGCTCAGTGGAGGCAGCGTCCCGACGTGTACACGGCATGCTCACGGAGCGTGTCGATGCATTCCTCGACGCTGAGCGCCGGCTCTTCGATTCGTTCGACGCCTTTGGATTTTCCAGAACGCAGCGGGCGCAGGCCGAACGCTGGGTCCATGGTCTGCGCACGTGGATGCGCGGACACCTGGACTGGGGAACAGAGACGCCACGTTATCAGAAGCCGGAAATCGTCAATGCCGCGTTTCCACCCAGTTATCTAGAGGACCTGCTCCCGATTCGGGACACGAACTGAACACGCCATCACGGTCACCCGCGCGGGTCGTGGTGGTCAGGGGCGGCATCGCGGGACTGACAGCGGCATTTCGTCTCAAGCGCGCTTTCGAACTCGCCGGTCCGCACCCTCAACGCCTATTCTGGCGCGGTTTACTTCACTTTATCTGACCTGTCCCATGACCTGTCCCTCTTTTCCCTTTCATTGAGCTTGGAGAAGTGCAATTCAACAAACGCCTGAAGGAGAGACCATGCCGCAGATTTCGCAAAGAGAGTTCGAACGGTTGCCTCTGCGCGCGCACCAGTTGCTCGCCGGCGTCCGCCTGCACGACGTGTGGGCGGTCGACCTGCCAAGCCCGCGGGCCGGGATCACGCTCGACGAGTTTTTACGCGTCGCGAACGAGCGACCCTACACGCCCGCGCCGGTTGTGCGAGCGCTGCTGGACCTGCGTCTTCGTACCGGACGTCTCTTCGGGTGGGACCGCCCACGAACGTCGACCCAGGCGCCGACGTTCGCCGACCGGCTCACCGATGCCGATCGAGCGCGATCGCTTGCGCCACCGGGCGCTCGCGAGAGGCCTTCAGAGCAGTTTCGCGTCGTCTACCGGTTCGAGAACGAAAAACTGGTCGAACTGATCAACCGGACGGTCCACGCGGCGGCGTTGAGCACGTTGGTTGAAACGGCGAATGGCTACCGTTTTTACTTCGCGATCTACGTCCGCAGCGTCGGCCGGTTGACGCCCTTCTACATGGCGGCAATTGACCCATTCCGAAAACTGATCGTGTATCCGTCGCTGCTGCGCAGCGTGCGCGCAAACTGGCACCGAACGATGGTAGCCCCGGGAAATTGAGTTCGTTCAAATTCATTCATGGCGAGCGAACTATGGAACCCCGCATCCAGGAATTTACCAGAGAGGTAGCCGGAATCCACGTCCTCGTGATCCGCTCGCCTTGTGTCGATTGTACTCCGCGCAGGTTGCTTCTGTGCGTTTCTCCAGAGAAATCGATTTCTGCTCCCTGGCGATTCTCATGGCTTCGCAGAATGAATCCTCAATTTCGGTCTCCTCGGCGCCTAGCGCCGTGAGAAACACACCGCGGAGCCGGTACAGTTCCGCACAGAAATAGGTCTGCTCGAATCTTTCAGCCAATACTTCCGCCTCTCTGATTGCCATAAGAGCATCAGAGGGACGATTCGCCAGGTGCAATGCTTCAGCCTTTCTTGCGAGAAGACTTGGCAGGGCCAGCACCGTACCGGTCGCCCGATAGTCGCTTATTCCCTGCTCGATCAACGGAATACCTTCCTCGGTGTTGCCGGAAACGCTGCGCGCCCAACCGCGATAAATGGCTCCTATCGCTAGCCAAGGTACAAAATTGTGACGCGTGCAGAGTGCGATCAAATCCGACGCCAAGCGGTCCACTTCAGCCCCAAGTGAGAGCCGCATCAAGAAATTCATCTGCGGACGAAGTATCCCCACTGGTGCCTTGTCTGTAGAAGGACCAACCAAAAATAAGCTCTGCAGAACGATATTCGTCGGCAGCCATCCGCCGGAGCCAATGGTTGACGAGAGTAGACTTTCCTACCCCGGCCCACGCAACGATCGTGACGACATTAACCTGCTGATTTGCCCATGCGGTATCCAGGAAAGCGATATCCTCCTCTCGGCCAAATACATCGCTTCCGGTGACTGGCAGTCTGGCCACGGAAATCTTCTTCGGTGTTAGTCTTGACGAGGACTTGCGAGTTCCAACACGAGAAACTGGAGCGTGCGTATTCTGTAGACTCTGAGGAGTGATTCTGCGCCCTGAGCCGATCGCACTTGCAACTCTTGGCATCGCCTTCAACAGCTCACCGGGGGTCTGTAGGCGCTTGGCGGGATCTTTTTCCAACAACCTTTCAAGTAAGGCAATGACCGGCCGTGGGACCAATATCAATTGTTCGAGGGGTAAGTGTCCGTGCTGATGCTGGCACATCACCTCACTGGGAGTGCCTCTGAACGGTGGCTTGCCGATGAGCATCGTCCAGAGGGTCACGCCCAGCGAGTAAAGATCTGAGCGGATGTCGATGCTGACCCCCATAAACTGCTCGGGACTGGCAAACTCTGGTGTCCCGGCGAAAGCCCCAAGCGTTGAAATGGGCGTTTGCGAACCCGGCTCATCAAGCGACTTAGCCAGGCCCAGATCGATGATTTTTGCCGTGATGGCACCTCCCGCTTCCAGATTTACCATTACATTGGAGGGTTTAATGTCCCGGTGGACAAGCTTCTGCTTGTGTACCGCGGCCAGACCAGCCGCGACCTGAGAGCTGATTTCCAGGGCCAACTTCGCCTCGAGACGGCCGGAGCGCTTGATCAGATGCTCCAAGGTCTCCCCTTCGACGAACTCCATCGGATAGAAGTAATTGTTACCGCTTCTCCCCAAATGGAAGACTGAGGCAACATTCGGGTGGCGCACGCTGGCGGCGGCGCGCGCTTCGCGCAAGAAACGAAGCCGCGCCGATTGGTCACCCAGATATCGTTCGCTAATGACCTTCAGGGTCACAGGGCATCGCAGATCGACGTCGAACGCCTTGTAGGTGACACCCATGGCTCCACGACCTAGCTCGATCGGCACCCCATCCGGGCCAGTCACTGGGCCAGTCACCCGACTTATAATGCTCAAAGCGTTTCCGCGTCTGTTTCGGTGCGATCTCGACCTTTTCCTCGGACGCTAACGAGCCAGTAGACGCAACCCCGCTCCCGAGATCCTGACGAAGCATGCAGACCGCGCAGAATTCCATCGCCGAAGCAAGTTCGTTGCCGCAAACCGGACAGGTGCGTGCTGTTCGTTGTACTGATCCCAACTCTTTACTGGGTTCCTCCACGGATCCTCCAGATTCTGCTTTCACGCCCTTAGCCATCCTTTGGCAGCGATTAACGTATTGCCGACCGCGCGGTTCCCTCCCCTAATCCTGGTAACATGGTCCGCGTCACCTCGGATTGAGCTGTCGCTCACTCTCACCGGAAACCCACGTTGGGTGGAATAGTACGGGATTCGCAAAAATTTTACACTTTTTTCGTCACACTTCGATATCCCAGCCCTCCAATTCGGGCAGCCTCCGTTGAGCCGCGAAAGCGTAAATTTTTTCCGTGCAACAAATATCGAAGAAGAAGATACTCGGTCGGATCTGGCGGAAATTTCGTCCAGATTAACTCTTTTTTTGCTAGGAGACCCGATATGAGTGATTCGACACAGAAGGTGTCAGTATGGCTCTCGAACTTTGGGAGCGCACTTGATCGTGCAGATTTCGACACCGCTGTGAGAATGTTTGAGGAAGAGAGCTATTGGCGGGACCTGCTTTCATTTACTTGGAATATCATAACCCTTGATGGGAAAGAGAAAATCAAGGCGATGTTAGAAGCGACCGTAACTGAAGCAAAACCCGGGCAATGGCGGATAGAAGGCAATGCCGCCTCGGAAAATGGGGTGATAAGCGGTTGGTTTAGGTTTGAGACCGCTGTCTCGAGAGGAAAGGGATACATTCGTCTGAAAGATGACAAATGCTGGACGCTACTGACCACGATGACTGAGCTTAAGGGGTTCGAGGAAAAAAGAGGAGTTTCCCGTCCTAAAGGCGTTCAACATGGTGCCTTCCCAAATCGGCAAACATGGCTTGAGCGAAAGTCTCAGGAAAACGCGGAATTGGGCGTTACCAAGCAACCGTACTGTCTCATTATCGGTGGTGGCCAAGGCGGCATTGTTTTGGGAGCAAGACTGAAACAATTGGATGTGCCTACCATTATCATTGAAAGAAATAAGCGACCTGGGGATTCCTGGCGCAATCGATACAAATCACTCTGCTTACACGACCCTGTATGGTACGACCATTTACCTTACCTGCCCTTCCCAGAACATTGGCCGATCTTCTCGCCGAAAGACAAAATCGGAGATTGGCTGGAGGCGTACACAAACGTGATGGAGTTAAACTACTGGCATTCTACGGAATGCAAGAGCGCTCGATATGACAAACGAACCCAAGAGTGGACTGTCAAGGTGGACCGTGATGGTGAGACGGTCGTTCTTAGTCCCAAACAATTAGTTCTCGCTACTGGAATGTCTGGGATGCCATATCTACCCAAAATCCCAGGGGCCAACACATTTAAAGGAACGCAGCACCACTCAAGCAAGCACACCAGCGGTGAGGAGTACAGCGGCAAGACGTGTGTAGTGCTAGGCTCGGGTAACTCGGCGCACGACATTTGCGCCGACTTGTGGGAGCACGGCGCAGATGTCACAATGATTCAACGCTCATCGACCCACGTCGTAAAATCAG
>CAZMNG010000277.1:0-1176 GCA_964567505.1 uncultured Chthoniobacterales bacterium | reverse complement strand
CAGACTCGCTGATGGAACTCGGCTTAAGTGGTCTTTACTCGGAGTCCGCTGTAAAATCCGGCATCACTACAGATACCGCAGACCTTATATTCGCGTCAGTACCATATAAAATCATGCACATGTTCCATATTCCGGTCTACAAGGCGATAGCGGAACGAGACGCGGAGTTTTACGAGCGACTTACAAAGGCGGGCTTTCTGCTAGATTTTGGCGAGGATGGCTCAGGGCTTTTTATGAAGTATTTACGAAGAGGATCTGGATATTATATTGATGTAGGGGCTTCTGAATTGATTGCTGACGGAAAAATTAAGCTAAAGAGCGGAGTCGATTTAGAGCGAATCAAAGAACATTCCGTTATTCTTACGGACGGCACCGAATTACCGGCTGATTTGATTGTCTATGCCACCGGCTACGAATCGATGAACGGTTGGGCAGCAAGAATCATCTCTCAAGAAGTGGCCGACAAGGTCGGCAAATGTTGGGGATTAGGCTCTGGCACCACTAAGGATCCCGGGCCGTGGGAAGGCGAATTGCGTAATATGTGGAAGCCGACCCAACAACCAGCGCTGTGGTTTCACGGTGGTAATCTGCACCAATCGCGTCACTACTCACAGTTTTTATCTTTGCAAATAAAGGCGCGGATGGAGGGCATGTCGACTCCAGTCTACGGCATGGGCGAAGTGTACCACGTTAGTTGACCCACCGGGAGTGCCCACTCCGCCAACGTGTCTCCGAACCTGCCGTGCTTTCTGCCGCTGTAATCGGCACTCTGGAAATTCGTGCCAAATTTCCAATCCAAAACTCCGCTCTTCGTTCTCCTGAAGGGAAAAAGAGGGACAGGTCAGATACTCGGGAAAACTAAACGGAAACCAGGTTCGGATGGGCATCACCGGTGCAAACGAAATTTCGGTTACCGGTTGCGGGATTTCTCAAAAAGTTGACCTTTCAAGGCGATCGCTCTGGCGGCGTCACTAACCCGCGCTTTTCATAACATGAAAAGTGCGCCGCATCTGAAGTGTCTCTGCGAGCCGCTTCGCACGGCCGATTCCCCAAAATGGCGAAATGCACTTTGTATTTCGCCATTTGCGGGGTTAGCCTCGAAGAGTCCGGCGACCGCCCATCGGCGTCAACATAAGGCGTTAGTGTTTGAGTTTGAGGGGCTTAGCCGGTTTCCTT
>CAZMNG010000276.1:2247-5844 GCA_964567505.1 uncultured Chthoniobacterales bacterium | reverse complement strand
ATTTTATCTGTCCTCAACAAATCGATGACGCGCTCGCCGGTGGGGTTACTACTTTGATAGGAGGCGGCACCGGACCTTCGCATGGCACGTTCGCCACCACCTGCACGCCCGGTCCCTGGCATATCGAGCGGATGCTTCAAGCCGCGGATGGGTACTCGATTAATCTCGGTTTTCTTGGGAAAGGCAACGCGAGTCAGCCGGATCCGTTGCGCGAACAAATCGCCGCCGGAGCAATTGGATTAAAGTTGCACGAAGACTGGGGTACCACTCCCGCGGCAATCGATCACTGCCTCGCCGTCGCGGAAGAAACCGACACGCAAGTCTCAATTCACACTGACACCCTCAACGAATCGGGCTTTGTGGAAGCGAGCATTGCTGCGTTCAAAGACCGGACTATCCACACGTATCACACTGAAGGCGCAGGTGGTGGACATGCACCCGACATTATTCGGGTCTGCGGTGAAGAAAACGTTCTGCCGTCCTCGACCAATCCCACGCGGCCATACACAGTGAATACGCTTGATGAACATCTCGATATGCTCATGGTTTGTCACCACCTGGATCCTGCGATCGCTGAAGATCTCGCTTTTGCAGAGTCACGGATCCGTCGGGAAACGATCGCTGCGGAAGATATCCTCCACGATCTTGGTGCCATCTCGATGATGTCGAGCGATTCCCAGGCAATGGGGCGAATCGGCGAAGTCGTCACGCGAACCTGGCAAACGGCGCACAAAATGAAGGTTCAACGCGGCCCGTTGCGAGGTGACACTGCGCGAAACGACAATCTCAGAGTCAAGCGCTACGTGGCGAAATATACGATTAATCCGGCGATCGCTCATGGAATTGCAGATGAGATCGGTTCTGTCGAGGTTGGGAAGTGGGCCGATCTGGTTCTCTGGGAACCGGCTTTCTTCGGCGCGAAGCCGACACTGATCTTAAAAGGTGGAATGATCAGCCTGTCGCTCATGGGCGATCCGAATGCCTCGATTCCGACGCCCCAACCGGTCCACTATCGGGATATGTTCGCGAGCCGCGGGGGTGCGCTTGCCGCAACTTCGCTTACATTTGTCTCCCAGAAGGCTGCCGAAGCCGGGATCGCTGAACGGTTCGGGCTGCGCAAACGGATCGTGCCGGTCCACGGGATTCGCAGTCTGAGGAAATCGAATATGATCCACAACGACTACTTGCCGAAGATTACAGTGGACCCGGAGACCTATGAGGTCGTCGCAGACGGAGAGCTCCTGACGTGCGAACCCGCGTCTGTTCTGCCGCTGGCACAAAGATATTTTCTGTTTTAGGCATTCCTGAAAATTCTAGCCGACGCCTTACTCATGTTGCGGATCGAACGATTTGCTGATCATCAGTCGACGCAAAAGGGAGTGGCATCGCAGCCGCTGGTAAAGCTGGTGTTGCCGTTTGAGCTGCGACAGAAAAGCCGGCTACGGACCACGCTCTCCGACGGTACGGAAGCGGCACTGTATATGCCGCGCGGAACCATCTTGCATGGCGGCGACATTTTGCAGGCGGAGGACGGGACCCTGGTCCGAGTGGAATCCTCGCCGGAGAACGTTTTGGTAATCACGGGCTCAACGCCGCACGATTTGATCAAGGCAGCCTACCACCTCGGGAATCGCCATACGCCAGTGGAACTTGGTGAAAACTACCTTAAGATCGAGTCCGACGATGTCCTGAAGGAGATGCTCCTGCAGCTTGGAGTGGCGGTGAAGGAGGATCTTGCGCCGTTCCAACCGGAGCGCGGGGCGTACGGTGGCGGGCACAGGCACGGACACGACGCAACATTCGCCGAGGATCATGCGCTCGCGAATCAACTGTTTAACGAACGTCACGGGCATGACCACCCGACTCAGGCCCGTCATCCCCACACCCATTCGCACGATGACTCCCACAGCCACGAGTATCCGTAGACTCGTTGGGCTTCTGCACCTTGCCTCTCCGGCGCTTCCGATCGGCGGTTTCAGCTATTCGCAGGGATTGGAAGGGGCGGTCGAGTCCCGATTGGTTTATGGCGGAGAAAGTGCCAGGGAATGGATCCGGAGCGGCCTGGAAAACATTCTCGCCGCAAACGAGCTCCCGATGGTCGCGATTCTGCATCGCGAATGGGAATGCGAGAATTACCCGGAGGTGGACCGCCAGAATGCATGGTTCCTGGCGAGCCGGGAATCGATGGAGCTGCGTTTGGAGACGGAACAAATGGGCTGGTCGCTTGCACAACTCTCTTTGAGCCTGGATTGGCACGACGACGCCCGGCGCACAGTACTCCGAGGCATGAAACCAATCGGATTGCCGGCGGCTTTTGCCTATGCCGCCGGAGCCCTCGGCATCGACGTCGAGTCGTGTGTTACCGCGTATTGTTTCAGCTGGCTTGAGCACCAGGTCGCCGCGGCAATCAAAGCGATCCCACTAGGCCAGGTTGCCGGCCAGAAGATCCTGGTTGCGATGCATACAATCGTTCCCGACGTTGTTTTGCGCGCCGTCAATACAAGCGCCGACCAGATATCGACATTCGCGCCGAACCTCGCGATTATTTCATCGCGTCATGCCACACAATATTCACGTCTGTTTCGATCATGAGAGCGAACAATTCATTCTCCAGTCGAACAAAACATTGCGCTCGGTGAACGGGCGAACGAGATCCAACGACCGTGAAACGCACAAAAAAGAATCCCGCCCTCCGAGTCGGAATCGGTGGTCCCGTCGGTTCAGGCAAGACAACGCTAGTCGAAGTGCTCTGTAAATCGATGCGTGATCGATACGACATTGTCGTCATCACGAACGACATCTACACTAAGGAAGATCAGCGGTTGTTGATTGTTGCCGACGCGCTGCCCGCCGAACGCATTCTGGGAGTCGAAACCGGAGGATGCCCGCACACGGCAATTCGCGAAGACGCATCGATCAATCTGGAAGCTGTCGACCGGATGCTGGAAAGGTATCCGGATGCCGACATTGTCTTTATCGAATCCGGAGGGGATAATCTCGCCGCCACATTCAGCCCGGAGCTATCCGATCTGACGATCTACGTGATCGATGTTGCGGGCGGCGAAAAAATACCGCGCAAAGGCGGCCCCGGGATCACCAAGTCCGATCTGCTGATCATCAACAAGATCGATCTCGCCCCGCATGTCGGTGCTTCGCTGGAAATCATGAAAAGCGACGCCCAAAAGATGCGCGGCAACCGGCCGTTTGTGATGTGTAACCTCAAGGAGCAAACGGGGCTCGCCGAGGTTGTCGGTTTCATTGAACGCGAGGGGTTATTGCGCGCTTAGGACTCCTAACCGCTTAAGCTCGCATCGCGAAAAGACCATTTCGGTGAGTCCGATGTCGCCGACTGCAATACAATTCTTGAATGCAGAAATCGCTCCGGATTGATTCCCTGCGAGCAATCTTTTCATGCCCGAATAATACTGTACCTCCGCACGGCGCTGAAGGTCATAGTAGTGAACTGGGTAATGAGCACCGTGTCCTTGCCGGCTGAACGGGCGCGATTAAGATTTAGTGCATGACCAATTCCTCGCTATTTGCCGAGGCCAAACGGTATATCCCGGGCGGCGTCAATTCTCCAGTTCGAGCGTTTCG
>CAZMNG010000276.1:0-2147 GCA_964567505.1 uncultured Chthoniobacterales bacterium | reverse complement strand
CCGAGGCCAAACGGTATATCCCGGGCGGCGTCAATTCTCCAGTTCGAGCGTTTCGGAATGTCGGCGGGGAACCGTTTTTCGTTTCGACTGCTAAGGGATCGCACATCTGGGACGTCGAAGGACGCGAGTATATCGACTACGTGGGAACGTGGGGCCCTGCAATCCTTGGGCATGCTCCGGAGGTGGTGGTTGAAGCGGTCCGTGAAACGGCAAAGCACGGTCTTAGCTTCGGAATCCCAAACCCGCTGGAGGTCGATATGGCCAGGTTGATCTGCTCCTGGGTGCCTTCGGTCGAAAAAGTCCGGATGGTCAACAGCGGTACGGAAGCGACGATGTCGTGTATCCGGCTCGCGCGCGGATACACGAACCGCAAACTGATCGTCAAATTCGAAGGGTGCTACCATGGCCATGTCGATTCGCTCCTTGTCAAAGCCGGCAGCGGCGCGCTCACACACGGGAGTCCAGACAGCGCCGGGATTCCCCCCGAATTTGCGGCACTGACCATCGCGATTCCGTTCAATAACGAGGAGATTCTCGCTGAGACGTTTCATCAATTTGGGGAACAGATTGCGGCGGTAATTGTGGAGGCCGTGCCGGCCAACGCGGGGTTATATCTCCCCAAAGCCGGCTTTTACGAGGCGTTACGTCGACTTTGCAATCGATCTGGAGCCCTTCTTATTTTTGATGAGGTGATGACCGGCTTCCGTGTCGCGAAGGGCGGATACCAGGAACTAGCCGGGATCAAACCAGACCTCACAGCGATGGGTAAGGTGATCGGCGGGGGGTTGCCGATCGGTGCATTTGGCGGTCGTGCTGACATCATGACGTTGCTGTCGCCGGAAGGCCCTGTTTATCAGGCCGGGACCCTGTCCGGGAACCCGGTGGCAATGGCCGCCGGGCTCAGTCAATTGCGCGAACTCGAGAGAGTGGACGGATGGTCAGCGCTTGAGCGGCTTGGCCGGCAGATGGAGACCGCCGTCCGGGAAATTTTGAACAGGCGAGGCAAGAATTACCAATTCCACCGGTTAGGTTCGATGTTTTGCCTGTTCTTCACTGAGAATCCGGTCTCGTGCTTTACAGACGCGATGAAATCCGATCTGGGCGCCTTTCGAAAGTTCTTTCATGCCTGCCTTGATCGGGGTGTCTACTTTGCTCCTTCGCAGTTCGAGACTGGATTCCTGTGTCTGCAGCACACGGAAGAGGATCTGAAAAATACGGCGGTGGTGATCACTGCATCGCTTCAGACCGACTGATGGTTCGGAAGTCTACGCAGCGTAGCCGGCCAAGCGGCGATCGACAGGCCAGGTTTCGAAAACTTCGAAATTCTCGATCCGCCAGACGCCGTTCTCCTGGATCATCGTAAAGAGTGCCGGGGTGACCTGCCCCACGGCACTCAGGAAATAGACTTCGACCATCGCGCGGCGGTTATCGAGGGAGGTTGACCCGAACTGGAGGGTCTGGAGTTGCGAGATTCGACCGTACTCCGTTCGGATTTTCGAGACGTATTGAACCAGAGTCAATCGTTCCTGAACACCCCTGGAAGCTTGATCGTACGCTTTCCCGAAGTCGTCAGAACGACACGCATCGAACTGAGCGGAAATCACTCGGTAGAGAGGCTTCGGATCAAACTCCGCTTCGGCCCTTTCCCGCCAGAAGTGCGTCAGAACCGCGGCAATTGCGGCGATGACAAAAAAACTGGTCAATAGAAACGATTTAATCCGCGGTTTCATTCGGCATCCGAACCCAACGACCTCAAGTAGCTAAATGAATAAATCCCGGATCCATGGCCATCCATCCATTCCGGTTGAATTCCGTATCCGCCGACCATGGCGCAACGCTTTAATTGGAAACTTGCCGGGCGCAGACCCGCACTGTCGCCCTTGTACAGGTTGCCCAAAAGGTCTGTTTCTCCGGCACATTGGGCGCACGGACACCGTTTACGCAAAAGCTCGAGAGGAATATAAGTCTCTGCTCCATCCGACCAGCGCACGGCCAGCTCGCTGCCGATGACGGTCATGTTTCCCAAGCTGAGCTGCATCGGAGCCACACTAACGATTGTTTCTTCGAGAAACAAGCCTGGGATGACACATCGCACCGTGGCAGCTCATTGACTCTCCTCTCGAGAAAGCTTAGGGAATATAACAATG
>CAZMNG010000275.1:0-5851 GCA_964567505.1 uncultured Chthoniobacterales bacterium | reverse complement strand
AATAAAACTCAAGTCGTTGTCTGGGGCGAGAATGTCCATGAGCAGAAATCCGAGGCGATTCGCAAAGTTTATCCGGAAGGCATCCATCAATGCATCGCGAATAGCCTTTCGGCTGATGAAGCTTTCGAAATAGGGACCGCAACGCTTCAACAGCCCGAGCACGGGTTGCCGGAGAGCCGCTTATCGGAAACGGATGTCCTCATCTGGTGGGGACACATCGCCCATCGCGATGTCGCGGACGAAGTGGTCGACCGCATTCAAAAGCGCGTGCTGGAAGGAATGGGCCTGGTGGTGCTGCATTCCGGCCACTATTCAAAGGTGTTTAAGCGATTGATGGGCACAACATGTTCACTGATTTGGCGGGAAGCGGGAGAAAAAGAACGACTCTGGGTGTGCAATCCCGGCCACCCGATCGCCCGAGGGATCAATCCCTACTTCGAGATCCCTCATGAAGAGATGTATGGCGAACCGTTTGGAATCCCGGCGCCGGACGAGACCGTGTTCATTTCGTGGTTTGAAGGCGGCGAAGTTTTCCGGTCCGGCTGCTGCTGGAAACGCGGGAACGGCAAGATCTTTTATTTCCGGCCCGGGCACGAATCCTTCCCGACCTATCGCCAAGCGGAAGTCCAAACGGTCATTCGAAACGGTGTCCACTGGGTCGCGCCTGAAGGTTCACGCTGGGTCGACAGCATCCCGAACGTGAAAGTTTCACCGGAAGGAATCCGCCAGGAGTAGAGGAAGGGACCAGCGGATTCAGCGTCGAAAAAGCCAGCTCAGGAGCGTAAGCACGATGCTGATTAGAACGCAGGTAACAACCGGAAAATAGAACGAGAAATTCCCTTTTTGAACAGAGATGTCACCTGGGAGTTTGCCGAACCAGCCGAATAATCCGGGGAAGCGCCATAGAACGGCGCCCAAGACAATCAGAGCTGCTCCGATCAGGAATAGAATTTTCCCGACATCCTGCATCCAAGCGTACTCTACCGATATTTCACAAGTTTGAAAAACTTGTGAAATATTCAGGCTAGTATCCTGTCCCCATGCTTTTCGCTTTTTACGTTCATAACCTGAGTCCGTTCCTGATTCAGTTCAACGAGCAGTTGGGAGTCCGATGGTACGGCCTCGCGTACATTGCCGGATTCATCGCCGCGTTTTACTTGATGAGATGGCTCGCCCGAAACGGATACGGGTCGCTTCGGGAAAACCAGGTCGGAGACTTCGTGTTTTACGCCGCGCTATTTGGGGTTCTCGTTGGAGGCCGGCTCGGGTATGTGCTGTTTTATCGCCCCTCAATGCTAACGGAAGATCCGCTTGGAATCCTGCGCGTATGGGATGGCGGAATGGCGAGTCATGGCGGGATCCTAGGCCTCATTATTTTCAGTGGAGTTTATGCACGCCGGCATCGGATCTCCTGGACAGGCGTCGGCGACAATCTCGTTACCGCTGCTCCGATCGGTCTCTTTTTCGGGCGTCTGGCAAATTTCATCAATGGCGAGCTGTACGGCCGGGTAACGACGGTCCCCTGGGCGATGCAGTTTCCCGCCGAGCTTCTGGATCATCCGAGTGAAGCCGCACAGGTAATCGAGCAGACCACGAAGATTGATCCCGGCTTAAACAATGTCCCGGATATCATCGTCGCGGCCCGGCATAGTGAACCGGTTCGTCAGATCCTCGCCGGAGTTCTCACGGCGCGGCATCCAAGCCAGCTCTACGAGGCTTTTCTCGAAGGGCTTCTGTTATTTTCGATACTTCTTTTTGTTCGTCTCAAATTCAAAAAACCAGATGGCATCACAACCGGTTGTTTTTTTATCCTTTACCCGATCATGCGCATCATCGGAGAATTCTTTCGAGAGCCCGATGCGCCGTTAACCGGACCGCTGACCCGCGGTCAATTTCTTTCGCTTTTCATGTTTCTCGCCGGAATCGCATTTCTTTGGGCGGCCTTTCGTCGAAAGAAAACGGAGAAGCAGGCATAGCCGCAGAATGCCGGTGCGACAGCCTGGCCTGAATATTTCACGGCTAGTCCCGATCCGACCTGGGCCGGATCGGAGCTGTGTGTGCATTTTTCACGGGGTGTGAAAAATGCAGGCTGGCCGATTTCACCTTGGCGTTAGTCGCAAAAATTCTGCTCGAGCGATTTTGACAAGAACGATTCGCAAATCGTTCTGCTTTTTCACCTGGTAAAGCTCCACATGGCCGGTGTCATCCCGGCCAACTTTATAGGCGTCAAATTCGGGCACGTTTGCCGGAAGATTGGTTTGGAGGAAATAAGCCTGATTTTTCCATTTCAAGACTTCGCGGCCGGGATTATCCCGCGGATCGTCCTTGAGTGACACTGGATCACCGACGGCGGTCGGTTCGATCATTTGTTCCAGCAACGGCCGCTTTTCCGCTTCGAGAGATACCGCCAGGGCAAATAGAAACATCAGGAACAGGACTCCTCCAATCACTCCATAGGCCAATGAACCGTCAGGCATTTGTTCGACGGGTTCTCGGTTCATTTAGCCTGAAGTTCTCAGTCAATACCGTCCGATTGCACCCGGCGCCTGGGCATAATCGATGGCCGTCCGAGATAGCGTTTCATCTGAGCGGGAAGCAACATCGGCAGTGGCGTGAGCGCAGCGCTGCGTGTGGAGTTCAAAAACCGTTCAGACATCCGTTTCAAATCCTGCCAGCGCTCCCAATCCAGGTCGGGCGCGTCGACGATTTGCCTGAGTAAGCTCCGCCATTCCGTGAGCGCCCGTTCAATATCACCATGACGAAGCAACTCATTCACGAGCTTATGGCGGGGGGTCTGATTTTCGACAACATCCCGGACGACTTCGGCCGCACCTGCCCCGTACGCGGGTGGGATACCCATTTCCAGGTAGCCGGCAAAATCGGCACGCTGAAAGGTCTGCTGGCAGACCATACCAAGGCGCCCGCCAAATTGCGATTCGTCCAGAGCGAACCGGTGGCCGGCCCGCAGATTTGCCAGATCGAATACGAGATCCTCGACCGCATAGTCCGGTCGTTCGAGCGCAGCGGCGATTGCGAGGCCTTCCCCCTGGTTGAAAAAACTGAACAGGACGCCTCGCTGTGTCGGTTTGCCAGATTGGTTGATCAGTCCAAGTTGACGCCACGCGAGAGCCGGCGTCATCCCAAAATCGATTGCTTCGCATTCGTTTCGAAATTCGCACCCTTTGCAGACTTCGGGGTAATCCCGTTTCGTCTCCGGATCGGCGATCCACCGGCCGTAATCATCCAGATACCCTCGCGCCTTGACCTCATCGAAACGAAATCGAGCCACGACCGTGGTTCCACGATGAACCAGGTCCGATAGTTGTCCCTCCATCCGCTTGGTAACGATCGGGAGCACCGTTTGCTCGAACTCTTCCGAACCGAACACGGCTTTGACGCCGAGCAATGGATGTCGTTCCCGCAGGAATTTTCGCAACCACTTGATCGGGCGCACTTCATTATTGGAAGCAGTCCCGAGGGGCACTTCGCGCCCATAGATAAAATGACGGGGCCCAACTTGAATTTTGCAGAGATTGCCAAACCCGAGATTCACAAGTGTTGCAGGAACCGTCAGCTTCGGGCGCCATCGGTCGTTTGGAGTCCGGACCAGAAGCTGCCCAAGCGTTGTATCGCTGAGGGCCGGTTGTTTCTGCCACTCACCACGCGAGTTGCGCATCTCGACTTCGTGCCGGCGCACAAAGCGTCCTCTCTCGCCGTCCACTCGCAAACCGCACGGACGTGCGGTTCCTTCGTAGAATCGTTCGACGCCAAGCGTCAGTGACTTGGTCGAAAACAGCCGCTGCGAGAGGTCCAGCGCGCTTAGAAACGGGTCCTCCTCGCGGGAAGCGGCAACGTGCATCACGGCTAGAAACGACGGCCAGTCAATCGGGTCCGGCCGTTTCAGCTTCAGCGGAAACGCTTCGTGCAATCTCGGGACTTCGGGCGTTACGAGCGCATACCCTGTTTCGTCAAGTCCGCGACGGCCGGCTCTGCCGAACATCTGCAATAATTCATCGGGGCGCACGTGACGCTGAAGATTGCCGGCGATGTAGTGCGCGCCGGTCACCAGAACCGATCGCATCGAAAAATTGATTCCGGCGGCGAGTCCCATCGTCGCGACCACTACGCGAAGCTGGCCTCGTTTTGCGAGCGGCTCGATAATTCCTGCCCGGACAGCATAACTGAGTCCGCTGTGATGATAGGCGATTCGGTGTCTCAAAAGTCTCGCCAGCGGCTCGCCTGCAGCCGTCGCCTGTTCCTGGCTGAGTACCAGCGGCTCTTCGAATGCCAGCGCGCCTGTAAGCGCTTGAGCAAGATCCTCCGCCGCTTTCCGGCGCGGCGCAAAAATCAACACCGGCCCAAGGTCGGCCAGCAGCGCGCGCGAAACCAGCCGCGGCCAATATCCACTTGCGACGCTCACCGGTTGCGCAGGCAGGTCGCTCAACATGACTTCCTCCAGCGGCACCGGGCGCTCCTGGTGCGCAATCAATATTGCGGGTCGCCCGATTGACTCCAACCACGCCACAACAGCCTGCGGGTTTGCGACGCTCCCGCTCAGGAGAAGGATCTGGGTTTCCGGCGGCGTAAGCGCAAGGATTAATTCATAGTTCGTTCCCCGGACCGGGTCGGCGAGCAGCTGATATTCGTCGACGACCAAAAGCCGCGGCCCGTCCCGGCGCAAAAACCGGCCCTTTTGGGTCTCAAGCGTGGCCACGACAACGCGCGCCCCCAGATTATCCGCGACATCCCCCGTCGAAATCCCGACATCCCAACCTCGCGCCCGCCACTCCGCCAGTTTGTCGTTGGCCAACGCCCGCGTCGGAACCGTGTAAACGGCTTGTCCGCGAAGCGACTCGTGGAGCAGCTCGAAAATGTAGGTCTTGCCCGCGCCGGTTGGCGCCTGGACCACGACATCTTTTCCATCGCGCAACAGGGTTACGGCATCCTGCTGCCATTTATCTGGGATGATCAGGTTGACCATCTGGTCACAATCTTAATCGATACGAGTCGAGCGAGCAATGCCCCAAAATCGCCAAAGCAGCGAGCCGGCATCGCACAGAGCGCCGTCGAATGTCTGGCTTCTGAGCGACGCAGGCTCAGTGGATATTTTGGGACAAGCAGACCAAAGTCAACGGGTGCGTCTGTTGCTTTCTGAACATCGCATCGAGTACGGACTGCCCTCAAGGGAATCGCATCCCCAGTGCTCGCGCGAAAAAAGACTGTGGCACACCGTTTGCTGTAGTCCCGGGTGGCTTCATTCGGGGGAGGTCCGAATGTTAATTCGCGTGGGGCGACCACAAAAGGGGGGTGACCTTTACCAGGGGAGATCAGGGGTTGTAAGGTCAATCGTGGAAGTGCACGTGAACACCTTGCGAGGAAGTCGACTTGGAGGGAGTCGCACTTCCTCGCAGCATTTTTCATCTAATGGTTAAGGCGGCGAAGAAGTGCCGTGCCCGGGAGGTATGGCGGGTGATTACCCGACATGAAAAAAATCGAGGCGATCATCAAACCGTTTAAATTGGAGGAGGTAAAGTCGGGACTTGCCGAACTTGGGATTGAGGGTATGACCGTGAGCGAAGTCAAAGGCTACGGAAACTCTAATCACGGAAGCCGCCCGCGTTACAGCTCCACCCGGCTGCCATTTATCCCCAAGCTGAAAGTCGAACTCATCGTCAAAAACGAATTGCTAGGTTCCGCCATAGCTGCGATAAAACACTGCGCACGGACCGGAACACGTGGTGACGGCAAAATCTTCGTCCAGGATCTTCTCGAGGTTATCCGGATACGCACGGAAGAACGCGGAGATCAGGCATTGTAACGGCCGTTCATTCGAGCCCCGTTCCAGGCAATA
>CAZMNG010000274.1:0-5855 GCA_964567505.1 uncultured Chthoniobacterales bacterium | reverse complement strand
GCCTCCGGGCAGCCACGAGACGATCAAAAACGGAATTCGTCCAAGGAAGCAATAGACCGGCGGGAAATGAAGGATATTGAGAGTCCCGGCGGGGATGACCAGCTGTGCCAGCGCATCGACATCCTTCCAGAGCGGCGGATACGCCACCACCATGTACGCGGACGGTATCAGTAGCACAGCAACGCGCCACTTCCCCAGCCTTGCGAGGATCGCTTGCAGAGATCGTTGAAGCTGCGAAATGGGAGCGCCGCCGTTTCCCAACGGAGCTTTGAACAACAAGAAAATGACCAGCGCTGCAATCCAGACAACGCCAAATGTTGGGAAGAGTGTACGTGACACTCGGTACGGTACGTTTACGGCGTACGATCTTCCGTTTGTTCTCGGGTCCGTGTTGTCAGTCGTCGAAAAAATCAACCCTCGTTTATTTTCAAAGGAAAATGTCCCCGCCCCAAGCCGCACAACAGTTGTCACTTTCGGGGTGTACAGCTCCAAAGCGCGTCCGTCTTCGATCAATCTGGATGACGCGGCCTGGCCCCCAGCTGGCAAATCGCGAGATGGCAAGCGCGCCACAAACGCACACCCGATGTCAGGGGCAAACTCTGATTTGCTCAGGCGAATCGTTTTCCGAAATGGACGGCCGAGGTTAGCCTGCACGAGGCAGGCCAGAAGAGCTACCGACGCAAATGCGACTACCCCGGTGGCTAGATGAGGATAGAGCAGACGCACGTGCATTGACGCTAACGCGCCAGAATCAGATTACCATTTTCAATTCGGAGCTCGCGCACGGACGCGCTTCCGGAGAACCCGTTAAGAGACGATAGCAATTTTTCAGCAAGTGGCACCATCTGAGCCTGGATTTTCTGGGTTTCCATCGCGCCCACAGATCTCCCATCTCTTTCGATGCGCGTGACATCAAGCTCGACGTCGTCTCCTCGGATCGCAGGGCGCACCTCGAACGAAAAATTCATGTACCGCTTTGGCAGCAAAGGAACACCCACGGGAAGACTGCAATAAACGTCTGCGGCATTCTGGTTCAAAAAGACAAAGGCGCCGCGTCCCAATACGCGGAGCTCCGGCGAATCTGCCAGCAGCGCATCGACTTCGGCATTTGAGAGCGTCAACGATCGTTCGGACGCGTCTGAAAAAAAGCGATCAAGCTTCCCTCTTGCTGCGATGTATGTCTGGCCAGTGAATTGGGTCGACGCGGACGGAAATGGCCCTCTAATCGCCAACCGATCAACGCCGCTGGTCCCGGCAAAGTAAAAGAAGCCGAACCCGATCAAAATAGCAACGAGCAAGACCAGCCCCGATCCAAACAGGCATCCGCAACAACCGCAACCTCCTCCCCGGCTCTGAGCAGGCATCTTTTAGTCGGCAAAATAAAGGATGCGCCCGCATTGCTCACAGTGGACGATATCCCGTCCCAACCTGACGCGGTGAACAAGCGCCGAAGTGTTCTTCATGTGGCACCCAGTACAATATTCGTGCTCAACGGGAACCACAGCGTCTCCGTCCTTATTTGCGAACAGGCGCGTATACTGAAACAAAAGATTTGGATCGAGCCCCTTTGTCAGCTGATCGCGGTCCTTCCGGGCCTCTCGTAAGCGCTCCGTCAAAGTGGTCTCTTTCTTGTTCAAATCGGCTTGTTGGATTTCCGCCTGACGTTTGGCTGCCTTCAGATCCTGTTCCATGGTTGCCGATTCTTTTTGAACCCGCTCCGCCTGTTCCATGAGCTCAATCTCACGGTCTTCGATCTGCTCTATCTCTTTCTCGAATCGATGGATCTCAAGACTGATCGCCTGAAACTCGTCGTTTTTGCGCGTCTGATATTGCTGCGCCTTGTATTTACCGATGGAGTCCCGGCGAGATTGAGCATCCAGTTCGAGCTTTTTTTTCTGCAATTCGATCTCCCGGCCCCGTTGCTTGACCTGGTCGAATGCGCCGCTCTTTGCTGCGAGCAATTGATCGGTCCGTTGCCGCTCGAGTGGAACGGTTTCCAGCTCTGCTGTGATCAGTTTAATTTTTTGATCTCGTTCCTGCAGGCGTAGCAACTGCTCGATCTCGTTTAGCATTGGGCGATGCAGCAACTTAGATTGGAACTGTGCCCAATTTCCAGTGGAAACAATCCTCACCGGTCAGCGAAATCCGGGTGAGCATTCGACACGAACGGACAGAAGAGCACAGCGCGCCGAAGCTGCAACCAAAGGGGATGCGGTGTCGGCGTATGGGCGTGTCGGCGTGCCGGCGAGACTGGATATTTACGCCGGGTCACAGAGGGACGCTTGAATGGCGAGCTTCTTTGAAACTTGACGTCGGAGATCGGGACTCGTCAATAGAGCTCGACAGGGGATCGTTTCCCATCTTCCGAACTCCGGAGAGCCGCTGCCTCCGGTCCGAGTGTCGCAACACGCAATCCCCACACCTTCTGGTCCAATGCTCGAAAACGTTCTTCCGAAAATGGGTATGGCGCAGCCATTTTGCGCTTGAATCGATCGACCCCGGCAAGGGCCCTTTCCAGGGCCGCGCGGTCGACGTTCTCCAGCGCCGCGACCGCATCCCCGATCAAATGGACGCGATGGCAGATCATGGCCAGATGATTGCCGGCCAGCATCGCGCGATCCATCATCTCGGCGAACCCTGTTTCATTGATGATTGCTCCCATATCCAGGTCATCGGTCATGATCAAACCGTCGAACTTTAGTTCGGACACCAAGAGATCGGTCACAACCGCTTTCGAAAGCGAGCCCGGGGTTTTCACACGATCAAACGCCGGATACCATGCGTGGCAAACCATCATACTGCTGACCCGATGGGCGAACGCACGGAAGATGGCGATCTCAAATCTGTCCAGGTCCTCACGGTTCCGGTTGATTTGTGGCAGCTCATGATGCGGATCGCGGCCGGCTGCCGCGTATCCCGGAAAGTGTTTTCCACAGGATAGAATTCCGGTCTCAAGAAGCGCATCGTTAAAGGCGCCGGCGAATTGGATCACTTGCTGGACCGATGTCCCGTAACACCGTCCCCGGAGGGAATTGTCCGCCTCGTCGTCGAAAGAAATGTCCAGAACCGGGCAGAGATCCAGGTTAAAACCGAACAGACGCAATAGCTCGCCAGTCAACCGGCCATGCTCGGAGATCAGAGCCGGGTCACCCTTCGTTCTTAGCTGTCGCGCATTGGGCGGTTCGTTCCCGATCAGCTTCAGACGCGAGACTCTGCCCCCTTCCTGATCAATTGTAATGATCGGCTCCGCCCGCGAAAGATCGCGCAAGTCATCGATCAGTTTTCGAAGTTGAGACGGGCATTGGATGTTGCGTCCGAAAAGAATGTAACCACCCGGCTGAACTCTCTTAAAAACCCGGGCCGTTTCCGAATCAAGTTCAAACCCAGGCACGCCCACAAGCAAAAGCTGACCTAAACTGCTTCGATCCATACGCTGCACGACATCTTACGGTTCCCTTTGGCGTTCACCAATCTTTTCTATTGGACTTCCTGGCGATCGGAGAAGATGTGGTCATAGGGACGAGTTGGGGTGGCGCCTGCGCATTCGATCCGGCGGCTGCCGGATCGAATGCGCAATAACGACCCTGGGATTGATGCAAACACTGAAGTGAACAGTATTGAGGCCAGGCAATCGATTCGAATGTTGAGACTTGGGTTATATGGCGGTTCGTTCGACCCGATCCATCACGGGCATTTGATCCTCGCACGGCAAGCGCTTGAAGATTTGTCTCTGGACAGAGTGATCTTCATCCCGGCTGCCGAATCGCCGTTCAAACCGAACAACGTCAATGCATCGGCCAGAGACCGCGTTGCCATGGTCCGCCTGGCCATTGAGCAAGAGCCCGCTTTTTCCTTTGATCCGGTTGAAATCGAGCGAGAAGCTCCATCCTACACGATCGATACGGCGCGAATCTACCGGGACCGGTATCCGACCGAAGAGCTCTTCTTTCTGGTGGGCGAAGATCATCTGGCCGCGTTACCGAAGTGGACCGAATACGAAGAACTGGATCGCCTGGTCCGGTTTGCGATTCTGAGCCGGTCCGATCAGCCGCTCGACGTAAAATATCCGGTGGTGCGCCGCCGGTTCGATCTGTCGTCGACCGAAATCAGAAACAGAGTTGCCAACGATTTGTCAATCTCTTATCTGGTTCCAGAACGAGTCCTGGATTATATCCAAGAGAGAAAACTTTACCGGAGAGAGTCGTATCGGAGCGGATGAGTTAGCGCGGCTTTGCGTCAAACTAGCCGAAGAAAAGAAGGCCGAGGATATCGTCGTTCTCGACTTGCGGGCAATCTCGTCATTCACGGACTTTTTTGTGATTTGCTCCGGCAGCTCCGAACCGCACCTCAAGGCAATCAGCAGCGGAATTCGCGAAGGTATCCGGGACGCCGTACACATCTCACCGCTTGCGTCCGAAGGCTCGGTTGCCAGCCAATGGCTGGTGATGGATTATTCAGATGTTCTCGTCCATATTTTCCACCAGAAGAAGAGGGCGTTTTACGCGCTGGAAAGTCTCTGGAGCGACGCCCCCCATCTCAATCTTGTGCCCTAGCTTCTGTCGCGATGTTCAAACAGCGTGAAGCCATAATCCGACTGCTCAAAGACAGCGACCCGGAAACGGTGGACCTCACCAAGCGCCAGCTCGCTCAAGGCGGATCCGGTACGATCCCGGATCTGCGCGACTTGTTGACGGCAGACGACGAACGGGTCACTGAGCATGTGCGCGAGATTTTGACCGAGATCGAGTCAAAATACGCGAAGGAGGCTTTCGATAAACGGTGCGAGACGGTGATAGACCTGGCAGACCTTGAACAAGCCAGCTGGTACCTGGCGCGAATTTTTCTGCCCGGGCTCGAGATCGAACCTTATCAGAACACGATCGATGAATGGGGTCGCCAACTGCGTGAACGCCTCTCGACATGTGGTTCAGATATGTCGCGAGCCCTTACGATGGGCCATTACATGGGCAAGGAACTGGGGCTCCGGGGCAATGAAGATGACTATTACAACGCGCGGAATTCTCTGCTGCCTTGCGTGATCGATTCGAGACTCGGCATTCCGATTTCGCTTTCTGTCTTGTACATGATCGTCGCACAAAGAGCACGGTGCGTCGTTGACGGGATTAATCTGCCCGGGCACTTCGTTGTCCGATATGGCGGTGTGCTGCTCGACCCGTTCCACCAGGGCCGGATCCTGACGATGAGCGATTGTGAGCAGATATTGTCCCGCCAGAATCGGGCACTGCACCAGAATCATCTTCAGACTGCTCATCCAAAACTGATTCTGTACCGGATGCTTGCAAACCTGCTGTACATCTTTCAACACGAACAGGCGAGCCCGTTGTACAAGATGATCATCGGGTGGATCCATCGACTAGACCAAAAATGAGTTCGTTCACACGCGTCGAAGTATTAAATACAGGTTCCGAACTCCTTTTTGGAAGTGTTGTAAACACGCATCTGACCTTTCTCGCCCGCAAGCTTTTCCCGCTCGGAATGCGTGTTCAACGGCAAACGACAGTGCCGGACGGTGATGCAATCCGGGAGGCCATCACGGAATCTGCGACTCGATGCGATCTGATTCTCGTGACTGGCGGTCTGGGGCCGACTTCGGACGACATCACCCGGGAAATCGTCGCGGAACTCACCGCCCGGCCGCTCCAATTCGACGAAGCCGTTCTCGAGAAAATTCGCGAGCGTTTCGCAAAACGCGGTCTCCTCATGACCGACCGCATCGCGCGACAAGCCTATGTCCCCGAAGGCGCAGTGGTGATCCCGAACGATCACGGTACTGCGCCCGGCCTCTATCTCCCGGCCCGAGACGGAATCCCGCACCTGATTCTTCTTCCCGGGCC
>CAZMNG010000273.1:0-5858 GCA_964567505.1 uncultured Chthoniobacterales bacterium | reverse complement strand
TGGTCCTCTTGCTGGGCCAGAGCGAACTTCAAACTGGATTAAGCCAAAGGGGCAAGGTCAACTAACGAAGTTCAGTAGTCAATTGCGTCTCATCAACCTATCCACCAGACCTGCAGCAAATCCGCGTAGTTGCCTGTCAATCAGCAGTACCGCGCCAATTCCCGTGAAGCCTCCGACGGCCGTCTCCACCACAAGTAAAGCTACGGGATTAGCTCCGGCCAGCCATTCTGAAGCTCCGAGAAGCCCGACAGCGGTCGCCACGCTAGCAGCTGCAACGATTGAGGCTACCGCCGAATTCGCAAATTCGCGAGGGGAAATATTGGCTAGCTTAAGTAAGAAGTATACATAAAAGGGTATCACGAATATGGCTGCAGTAACCAATCGTGCCACAGCAATACTCAGAACCTGCGTTTCTACTAGGCTGGCCCGAGCCAGACACCCAGCCGCCCCCAAAGCAATGCAACCTACCAAAGTTCGAGTCCATTCCAAGGCAGCAACTTGGCGTGGCTTCCCCAAGGCTTGCATCAATGGGCTAGTAAAATAAGCGAAGATAACTCCCATGCCCATGAAACATAACACTTTCAGCGCACCCGCAGCGGGAATCCACTTTGGGCCGATGACGGCCATCAGCTGATAGCTCCCTGCGGCCAAACCAGCGAGCGCTGGTAATGTTGCAGCTGAGGCTGTCCGAATACAAGTAATAACACTTTTTTTCAGCTCTACGGGGCTGTCTTGAAGACGAGAAAACTGTGGTAACGACACGGCCTGAATTGAATTCATCGCTATTGTGACGACTGTACTCATTACCTTATCCGCAATTCTGTATAATCCGACAGCGGCCGGTCCAAAGAAGATACCGAGTACAATTGATCCAGCTTGAACATCTGCGAAGATTGCGAGTTGCGCCGCGAAATTATTTATGGAGAACCCCATCAGTTCTTTAAGGTGAGTCCAGGAAAAAGTAAAACTCGGCCGCCACGTAGTCAGTTTCCACAGCAGAATAAGGGCAATCAGATCTCGCAAAAGAACCTGGCAGACCAATGCCCAAACTCCAGCGCCACGCCACGCTAACGCTATTCCGACAACTGCACTTATGGAGTTAGAGACGTTCGACCGGATTGACAGGCTGCGAAAATTCATCTCCCGCCGCAAGATGGCGGTTTGAACGACCGTTAGCGCCTCGAAAATTATGCTGACAGAGAGTACTGAAGCAACAACTGCAACTTCCGGAGAATGATTGAGAGATCCCCACGCGCGACTAAAAAGAATGCTGATGAGGACGAGGCCGACGCTCAAACCCAGGTCCATGCAAAATACCGCGTTCAAGTGTGCGTGCGTTAAGTCTTTCCTCTGTATAATTGCAGTAGCTAATCCTTGGTCTAAAAACATCTGTAGGAAACCGACGTAAATCATTGCGAGCGAAACGATCCCGAAGTCTTCGGGACCGAGTAGCTTTGCAAGGATTAGAAAAAACACTGCAGAGAAGCCCTTGTCTACAAGGATCCCAGTATAGGCCCACTTTAAGGCGTTGAGAAATGACTTGTGTTCGAACATCCTCGAGTCCTTAATGTTGGCTGCGCTTTGATGGCTCCCAATCTCCTTCTGGCCATCCACAGTTGGCGGGCAAGAAAATTGTGTCATATCACTTTGATTCCTGTAGAACCTCCCTACTCCCCATGGTGAGGCGGCGGAGCTAAAGCAAGCTTCCGGATTCGGATATGCCCTGGGTCGCTCGCAAAGAAGGCATCCGAACTAACCCTCTTGAGGCCCAACAACATTGTCATAAAGAGCCATTTAGAACGGAAGCTGCAGTGTGAGGCGTCTCGACTCGCCGTCTGCCGCCAGTAGAAACGTCGTACTGCGCCATGTCTCCGAGTGTTGCTGATCCTACGTTACACTCGCTTCGATTGATGGGAACTACTAAGTAGGCTTTCCTGCCGCATTTCGGAAACTCGTCGACAGGATCATTATCGAGCCCGTCTACCATTCCAGACCAAACCGATCAAAAACCCGCGAGCCCTTTCACTCGTCGCCGCAATCGGTCAAAATATTCGGTCAATTTGGAAGGGGGGCGCCAGCTAGTAACATTCTTTTCCGCGTCGAATAGCTGATCTATTCGCGTCTTGGCGAAAGGTTTTAGGCGGTTTTTCGCGTAGTTGTTGGGGATGTGATAAACCCAGGACCAACATGGTGTCGTCAGCGTGCTAGGGTCGACGGGGAATACGTCACGGTGCACAAAGCCTTGCGGGGGATTTTCGAAACACAGGCCCATCGATGCGCGTATGGCCATATCGCCCGCCCATTCTGGCTGCACCTCCTTGCTTCGCTCGAGATCAAATGAACGCGTTTCCACATACTCGAGTGCGAGGTCCCGGTCCAGGATGAACATCGCGTTGTGTGGATAATCCAGATTGACGAACGCGTATCCATCCACATCCATGCGCTTTCGTGATTGGAAATCGCTCACGCCGATTTGATCAAGCAGATAAAGGCGATTATCAATATCATTGTACTCGATGCGTTGAAATGAGGGTATCAATCTTTCCCCCTTGAGCATCTCTCGATAGTATACGAAGTAACAGAAATTGTCGAAGGAAAGTAGGATGTCATCTTCAACATATATGAAGTGGGTGTAAGCTGATTCCGAGCTGAGAAACCTATCAGTAATAAGATGCTTATGGCTCCACGGCAGGAGCCAAGGGTCCGGAAGCTTTGGAAAGCTCTCAATCGAAAGGTCTTTTTTTGACCTTTGGCGCGCAGGAAAGGGTTTGAAAAGCGGTGCGCACAGCTCCCTAATCCTCTTTAGCGCCATTTGATGGTCGACATTAGTTATAATAACAACGTCGAGAACTTCCACAGGGTATTCGGACAATGCTCGAACGACCTGAAAAAGATATTGGAGACGCGATTCTCGGAAATGAAAAGTCACTGCAGCAAGAATTCGAACCGGATATTCCGTTGCTACATCTAATCCAGGCATATTTCACCACCATTGTTCTAATGGCCTCAGCTTATCTGCGGCAATCTATCCGAGAGGCGGTTCAACCGTCCACTGAATTCTTTGCTGAATGGTTCCCCAACCATTCAACTTTCCCTGAATAATGTATTGTTTCGCTAAGTTGTGCCCGAATAGGCCGAAAGTAAGCAATTCAAGCATCTTAAACCTAGGTCCCTGCAGTCCGGACATCAAACCCTTCGTAACAATTATTTGCGTCGTTTAACAGCTTGACAGCTGCATCCGCCACGAAAAATCTAAGATGTGTACGGTCTAGAATTCCTGCATCCTGAAACACAAAGCGGTGTCCAAAAATAAGAGGAATCGAAACCCGAAAATGGGCGGTATTGGGAACGAAACGATGACGCTACCATTCGGCTTTGAGAGCTTTCTGAGAGTTGCTGTTTGGTCCGAGAGATGCTCAAGCACGTCTAGCAAAAGGATAAGGTCATAGGTTTTAAGTTGAGGCAGAGATTCTTGTATTCCACCAATCACCATCACGTCAAAGTTCTGATTCAATTCCTTTTCCAAAGCGGAGTTTAGCGCCCGAGCAGATGCAAAATCGCTTGACGAAACCCGCCCCAATTAGAGTAGGCTCTCAGTCAAAACGAGCCTAGCATAACTTTCGCCGCATGAGCCGGATGAAGGCGAGGCACAAGAACGAGAGCGCAGCCCGGTTTAGATTTTCCCAGTCCTTGGCGAGGCGCCTGCATTACGGCGATGTCCCGCTTGATGTTGACAAAGTGCGAAGCGGGCGACGCTGATCGAGAACCTACGCAGCCTTCGCGGTTTGCACAAGATTCCTGTTCGATGAAGCGGCTCTTGCCTTGCGCGCGGCGAGCGCCGCTTGCAGGATCGGAAGCTGCTTGTGGGCCTTGAGCCGCTTGAAGCCCTTGGCGGCTTCATGCATGACCGCGCCTGCCCAACGCAGAAGAGCCATCGAAAACGAGCGCCAGTTCTCGCGGCCGACAATGTAACGCAAGATTCCTCCTAGAAGACGTTTGAGCCGATTTGCGATTCTTTTCCCTCTATGCCTCCGCCTCGGTTAGGGCCAGGCGTTGGCTTCGCTCTCGTTATTTTAGTCTCAATCATTGAAATCCAATTGCGCGCCTGCCTACCAAGGGATGCAAAGCCTTACCTAGAAACACTTGTTGATCCCGAAAGAATATATTGCCGGGCAAGGCGCTGGCGCAACAGGCCCAACGTCAACAGATCTAGCATACGAGTCTTCGGCCCCTCGAGACCGGATTCGATTATCCTGTCCACCTTCAGCCCTGCTCCATTCATGAGCGCCACCGCCGACGCTCGGACGAAGAAACGCAGGTGTGTCCGGTCGAGGATGCCCGCGTCAACGTAATTGAAGCGACCCCAAAGCAGGAGAGGGATTGAAACCGAGAGATGCGCGATATTCGGCAATGAAACGATCACTGTGCCGCCGGGGGCGAGTTGTGCGGTCAATCGCCTAAGCAGCTTCTCTGGATTGGGCATGTGTTCCAGGACATCGAGAAACAGTATGAGGTCTGGTGACCCGATGCTGGGTAGGTCGCCGTTGAGATCGACGATGTAAAATTCGTCGGAATTAATGGCGAGTTCCTGGGAGATCGATGCGTTGCCTTCGAGGCCGACCCTATAAGCCTGGGGATAGAAGCTCTTCAACCACGCAAGAGTTTCTCCCGCCCCGCAGCCCACATCAACAATGCGCCTCGCGGAAGCCGGCAGCAGGGGGGCGATGTCGGTGCGAACATGATGGAAATAGGCAGTCGCCGTACTCAAATGTAGCTGCTCCGATAGTTACTATTTGGCTACGCAAAGTGACGCCCCTGTGTAAGCTGTTTTACTGCGCTTTGGGCTGCTACGCAAGTAATGATACGCTCGCAATCTTGCCACCCATCAAAAAATCCTTGCGCTCTGGAATCACGATGTGATTCGAGGAATTCGCCTTTGATTCGGCGGAGCATCGAGAGTGGTGGGATCGAAACGGTACCTGGCGTGGTGAACGCGGACTTGGTGGCGCGGCTGCCATTTTAGAACAAGAAGCAGCGTGAAGGCCTGGCGTTGCTACTGGCGACGGCGTTGCAGGGGCGCCTCGATCAGTACCTCATTGCGGACCTTCGCTATATCGATGGCTACCAGCACGGCATTGGGGGCATAGGCTGTCGATTGGTCATAGTCGGTCTCTCCGGAATGGAGGCTTGAACACCAGCATTCTAGAGACACTCTGGCCACTACTATGGCCGCCTTGAGCGGCGCGCGCTTGCTGCTCGAAGGCAGCGCGCGCCGCTGGCGCGGCGGCTTCACCAAACCCCTTCCGCAGGTGCTATGGTCCTTCCTATTTCTCGGCTGACCTGGCTGAATGGTTGGACAAACGCGAAATGGGTCATGTGTGCGGCGCGCCCTGCCACCCGCAAACGCAGGGCAAGATCGAGCGCTGGCATCAGACGCGCGACGCCAATTTTCAATGATAACTCTGGCTTCCTCCAAGGTATAGAAAATCTCGCCATCGAGTAGCTCGTCGCGAAGCTTCGAGTTGAAGCTTTCGCAATAGCCGTTTTCCCAAGGGCTGCCAGGCTCGATATAGGCGGTCTTGGCGCCGACCGCGCCGATCCAGTCCTGGACGGCTTTGGCGACGAACTCGGAGCCGTAGCACCTGCGGAAGGGGTTTGGTGAAGCCGCCGCGCCAGCGGCCATAGTCAACCAGAGTGTCTCTAGAATGCTGGTGTTCAAGCCTCCATTCCGGAGAGACCGACCATGACCAACAGACAGCCTATACCCCCCGATTCCGTGCTGGTAGCCATCGATATAGGCTTAATAATGCCGTGCGAGCGCAAGAGCGTCGAGCCGATGGCGGCGGTAACGGCGCCAG
>CAZMNG010000272.1:0-5885 GCA_964567505.1 uncultured Chthoniobacterales bacterium | reverse complement strand
AGGTGCTTCCCTTCTTGATTGCTCAGTGCCGTGGAATGCAGTTCGAGAGTCCTGCCGTCCTTCATTCTAATTTCACAATGATCCTTTTCGTCGGGACTATCTTGAAGTTCCTGAACCCATTTCAAAAAAGCTTCTGGAGCTTCCACGAGTTTGAGGACGGACTGCAAGACTGGCTGATCGAGCGCTCCGACGCTGTTATCAGGTAGTTGACCGGAGGTGCCTGAATCCGAAAGTTCCCAAATTTCCAGGAACCTTCTATTGCGCGCAGCGATCCTTCCCGCTCCATTTACGACAAGAATTCCTTCTAGTGTTTCGTCGTGTATGGCGCGATTGAGCAAGAGTTCAAATTGACGGGATTGCTCAGCCTGAATGCGTTCAGTTATGTCTGCACTTAGGCCAATGTGCCCCAGGTACTCGCCGTTGGACGATAATCTCGGCTCTGCGCGTGAACCCAGAAGCCTCCACTCTCCATCGGCTCGTCGGACTCGTGCTTCAACGCTGAATGGAGCGTGTTCGTTAATGGCTCGACTGAATAGCGCCACAAACTCAGGCGCATCGTCGGGATGGATCAGCGACTCCCACTCCCCCCTATCCAGATTCTCCTGGTTAATTCCGCAGAATCGCCGGCAAGCCTTGTTGAGGAACCGTATGTTCCCATCGGTGCCGGTTTCCCACATCATCGTGGGGCAACTATCAGCGATGGCCTTGAAACGTTCTTCATCACCGCACAGCGTCGAACTTGCACGCTTGCGCTCCGTAATGTCTTCCATGTGAAAAACAAAACAGAATGGGTTGCCGCCGTCGTCTCGCAGAAGTAAAGCACTAAGGTGCACCCAGACGACAGCGCCGCCGCGATGGATGAATCGTTTCTCCGCCTCCTGATATCCGATCGGATCCTGAATGAGCCACTTCTTCCTTTGCTGTGACGTCTCGACGTCGTCCGGATGGGTCAGCGCCGTCCAGGTAGTTCCGAGCAACTCCTCCGCGGAATACCCGAGCAGCTTGCAAACTGCGTTATTCACTTTAAGGAAGCGCATATCCAGTCCGATCACGCACATGCCGAAGGTTTCATGCTCGAAGAACCCGAGGAAGTGCGCTTCGCTCTGTTGAGAACGTTGTTTCTGCTCGTGATCCTCCATGATCGATGTAAGAATGGAAAACCTGTTCATTTGCTCACCATGTGACACAAGAAAGAATCCGCTACCGGGGGCTATATCGGCAGAACAAGTAGCTCGGTTCAAAAATCCGGTAAGGCAGGCGCCGGTAGCATGCTTGATATCTCAGATATTCAATTTGTCGAGCAATAGTGCCGATGAAGAGATGGTTGCGCCATCTTATCCCTCAGTTCATTTCAGGGCTGAGCTAATTACGCTAAGGCGCTGAATGGAATGCTCTACTCGGCCCAAAGCACCACCAAGTGTCGGGCGGCAAAAGGTGGCGATCATAGAGCTAAGGATAGAATGCCGTTAGGAGCAGCACGATGACTGACAGAATCCGCTTTGTTGACGATGAACCCTCGGTCCTAGATGGCTACAAGCGAACTCTTCACCGAGAGTTCGACGTAGATACCGCCGAGGGCGCGGAGCAGGGCCTGAATTCGATCCGCGAACGGGGGCCGTATGCTGTCGTGATCTCAGACATGCGTATGCCAGGCATGAACGGCGCCGAGTTCCTGTCACAGGTGCGGCAGCGAACTCCGGAAAGTGTACGAATGCTGTTAACCGGATACACAGACCTTGACGCTGCTATGCATGCGGTCAATGAGGGAAATATCTTTCGTTTTCTCACTAAACCGTGCGATAAGGAGGTCTTGATAGACGCCATCACCGCAGGATTGGTTCAATACCGCTTGGTTACGGCCGAGAAGGAACTCCTCGAAAAGACTCTCATGGGGAGCATTAAGGTGCTGACGGAGGTCTTGAGCGCTGCGAGCCCCGAGGCTTTTGGAAGATCGATGCGAATTACGCGCTATGTCCGGCATCTGGTTGCTAAGTTCAGTCTTCCTTCCCCCTGGCGCTTTGAAGCTGCGGCCATGCTGTCACAATTGGGCTACGTAACGCTTGAGCCGGAACTCATCAAAAAGTCCTTTGTTAGTGAACGTCTCTCTCCTGAAGAAAGAGCCAGACTCGTCGCTCATCCTAAAGCGGCTTGCAACTTCCTTGCAAACATCCCAAGACTGGACACGGTAGCGTGGATGATCAGTCAACAGCTCACACCTGAGACTATTAAGGGGAATCTCTCTGCCCCCGCACATCTTGAGGAAGAGATCGCCTTGGGCGCGAAGATCCTGAGACTTGCCGTGGCATTGGATAGCTTCAGAATGAAAGGCTTGTCTGAAGGAGCCGCAATCGACAAACTTCGTGACCTGCGCGGCGAGTTCAGTCCGGAATTGATCGATGCGCTGGCCGACATTGAGCCAGAAACCGCCAGGATGGAGCTTCGCAAGGTCTCAACTTCAAACCTTACGGCAGGCATGATCCTTCAACAGGAAATTAGAACCCGAACCGGAATGCTGGTGGTTCCGGAGGGGCATGAGATTACTCAGGCTCTTCTTATCAAGCTCGACAACTTCTCTCGCGCGGGAACGATAGATAAAGAAGTAATGGCACTCATTCCCGTTTAGTTTCAACTCCGAGTACCTATTTTTGTGCGCCAAGCGCACTTGGAAATCATTGAAGGCCGAGCCTGTTTCAGATGCATTTCATCCTCGCTGGAAACATGACACCCTATTTTAGTCCGCAGGCCAACCTTTTTCGACACATATGGTCTGAATTCAGCTTCGCTTATTACCGATATAGGACCTGTAGAGCCTAAATACGGCAGAAGACGCAACTCGGGGCCACCATATGATCGCTACGACTGCATTTAACCGCTCGGCAACGCACCAATTCAGTAAATCTCCAACCGCTGAATGTGCCTGCGGATTCATGAATGTATGCAACTTCGGCAGCTGTGCAAGCGCGTATTTAGGATGATTTGAATGCAAAGAGCGAGTGTACGGTTTGCCAAAGGCTAGGTGTTCATTTACGAGCACGGAGTCATACCGCAAAGGCCGGTCGTTGATTTTCAAGGCTTCGCGGGTTGCGCTTGGTTTTGGCGTTATTGCCGTTTTGTGCATTTTCAACCGAGGCGCCTCAGCGCAGATACAACTGGTGCCCGAGATTACAGCGATGGCGGGCAACGGGACGCCGGGCTTCTCCGGCGATACTGGGCAAGCCTCTATTGCCCAGTTTGATGTGCCCATCGGTGTTGCTTTCGACAGCGCCGGCAACTACTACATCGCCGATTCGGTCAACTGCCGAATTCGCAAAGTGGCCGTGGCCACTGGCGTGATCACGACCGTCGCAGGCAACGGGACTTGCAGTTACTCCGGGGACGGCACTTCCACTGCCGCCACCAGCGCCGAGTTGAATACGCCTTCTGGAGTGGCCGTCGATAGCTCGGGCAATATCTATATCGCGGACACGGGCAACAATCGCATCCGCGAGGTGACAATTTCCAACGGTTATATCAACTTCATTGCGGGCACGGGAACAGCGGGCTTCTCCGGCGATGGGGCGGCCGCTACCAGCGCGAAATTGAGTGGTCCTACCGGCATCGCACTGGACAGCACCGGAAACATTTATATCGCGGACACCGGCAACCACTGCATCCGCGAGGTGACGATCTCGAATCACAATATCAATACGATTGCGGGCACAGGAACACAATCGGGCTACTCCGGCGATGGGAGTTCGGCCACCAGCGCAACAATGAAAAGTCCAAACGGCGTTGCAGTTGATAGTTTCGGCAACGTCTATATCGCCGACACAGGCAACAACCGTGTCCGCGAGGTGACGATCTCGAATCACGATATCAACCTGGTAGCCGGGAATGGGACAGGGGCCTTCTCCGGCGACGGAACGGCGGCCATCAGCGCGGAAATCTACAATCCCACGGGGGTGGCCGTTGACAGTTCCGGCAATATTTACATTGCGGATCAAAACAACGCTCGTATTCGCATGGTCAACATCGGGACCGGCTTCATCAGTACCCTTGCCGGCAACGGCACAACCGGAGACAACGGAAACAGCGGCCCGGCAATCAGCGCTGAGATCAATCAACCGGCCGGAATAGTCTTCAACAGTACGGGCAATCTCCTCTTCGCCGACCAGACCGCTGCAGTCATCCGCCAAGTGCAGCTCAATAACACATTTCCCACCACGGCAATAGGCAGCAGCAGCGCAGTGCAGGACCTGTTCCTGGAGACGACTTCCGCAGAGACCCTCACCATCTCCGTCCAGCAGTCCCTGGGCGGCAAACAGGAGTACAGTGTCGGAACCATCACCGGTTGCACGGTTAATGGCGTCACATCGAATCCCAGCGGGACAATTTGCACGATTCCCATTACGTTTAGTCCGGCGTATCCGGGAGCGCGGTACGTGCCGTTGACAGTGGTCGCCGGGAGCAGCACCATCGGTTTCCCTCTCAGAGGCACTGGGACCGGGCCGTTGGCGGCGATGACGCCGGGCGTGATCGCCACCGTGGCGGGCGATGGAACATCCGGAGGGAACGGCGACGGAGACTTGGCGACGAATCCGGCTGTGCAATTAAACAACCCTGCCGCCGTATTGGAGGATGTCGCTGGGAACCTGTATATCTCGGAATCGAACGGACATCGGGTGCGGATGGTGACTGCCAGCACGGGCATCATCTCGCTGTATGCGGGAGCCAGCGACTCCGCCTACTCCGGCGACGGTGGCCAAGCCAAACTCGCCAAAATCGGCGATCCAGAGGGCCTGGCGCTGGATGGCGCGGGAAACCTGTACATCGCGGATAGCAGAAACAATTGCGTTCGCATCATCAACATGGCAACAGGGATCATCGAAACTTACGCCGGCACTGGCAACACCGCCGGGGCGTATACCGGCGATGGAGGCTTGGCGACCGTAGCGACGTTGAATGCGCCAGAGGGAATCGCCTTCGACAGCGCGGGCAACCTTTACATTGCCGATCAAGGCAACAACGTCATCCGCAAGGTGACTGCGTCCACGGGCTTGATCTCGACGGTCGCCGGGGACGGCACAGGCGGATACGGCACGGTCGGCGCCCACGATACCGATGGCTACCTGGCCACCAGCGCCGAACTCAGCAGTCCAGACGGTGTTTTTGTCGATTCCTCTGGCAATATCTTTATCGCGGATCACAATAACAACCGGATTCGCAAGGTGACTGCGAGCATGGGCATTATTTCCACCGTTGCGGGCAACGGGACCGGAAGCTACTCGGGCGATGGAAGCGTGGCCACCTCGGCCGAGATCCATAGCCCCTGGGGCGTGATCCTGGACGCAGCGGGCAATATGTATATTACCGACAACGGCGACTATCATGTTCGCATAGTCAACGCCACGACCAACATCATCGAGACCATTGCCGGGAATGGAACCAAGGGTTATATCGGCGATAGCGTGGCCGCAACCAGCACGGAAATCGGCACTATCGAGCAAATTTCCCTGGACCCCATGGGCAACCTCTACATAGCCGATTCCAGCAACAATCGCATCCGAGAGGTGGCCGTCAACCAATCGATGCTCACGTATCCGACCTTGACAACGGTTGGAACGATGGACGGAACCGACGACCCTCAAACTACGACCATCACCAACATCGGCAACGCAAGCCTCACCGTCTCCGTGCCCTCCAGCGGCAACAATCCCACCGTCTCGGCTGCTTATCCATTGGATGCAGCAACCACCTGCCCGGAGTTGACAAGCGTCAGTTCGCCTGAGAGCTTTTTGCCAGCCGGCGAGTGCGCTTACGCCGTCGATTTTGAGCCAACCGCCGGAGGCGTCAATGCGGGTACCGTGGTGGTCACGGATAATTCGCTAGGCGTGACGAGTTCCACG
>CAZMNG010000271.1:0-5891 GCA_964567505.1 uncultured Chthoniobacterales bacterium | reverse complement strand
GCCTTGGCGCTGAGGCCGCTCTCGGTGAGGCCTGTGATGCGGCTGGCATTGTCATAGGTGAGGGTCTGAACATTGACTGTGCCGCCGATGGCGATGTCGGTTGTGCGTCCGTCTTTATCGAAGGTTCTGGCGTAGGTCAACCCGTTCGGCTCCGTCCAGCCCTTGGCTGGGCCGAAGGGGAAATAGGCGATGCCGCTGGCGGGCATCTCGCCAAGGTGGCGGATCCGTCCGGGACGGACCGCCAGTCGAAAGCACACTGATGCGGCCGGACGTGTCGTAGCTGTAGGTGATCGTCCTAGTCGAGGGGTATTTGAGGCTGCTGAGACGACCAAAGGTATCATAGGTATAGGTGACGGGGAGCGTCACCATGCCCGTCATCTGCGTCTTGGTTAGCACCTGGCCGAGCTGTTTATAGGTGAAGCTCGTGGTCCCGGACGGGTCCAATGCCTTCCTGATTGACGGTGAGATCGCCAACGCCTACAACACCTGTTGAAGAAACTGCACAATTTAGCTCATCATGCTGGCTGTCTTCGTTCACGGCTGGAGTGTCACCAACACTGACACCTACGGGGGTTTACCGGCCGCACTCGTCCGGAACGCGTCCGCGAGACTCGACATTCAGACCACGCATCTTTACCTCGGCAAATACGTGAGTTTCGCCGACGAGGTCAGGGTCGATGACATCGCGCGCGGAATGCAGCACGCGATCGCCGAGGAGGTAATACCGAAGCTTGACAAGGGCGATCGCTTTGCGTGCATAACGCATTCGACCGGTGGACCGGTGGTGCGCAAGTGGATCGATCTTTACTATCGCGGCAAGCTCAACAAATGTCCGCTTGGGCACCTGGTGATGCTCGCGCCGGCTAACCACGGCTCGGCGCTAGCGCAGCTCGGAAAGGGGCGCATCGCGCGGATGAAATTCTTCGTGGATGGCGCCCAACCAGGCACTGGCGTGCTGGACTGGCTGGAACTCGGCAGCCAGCAAAGCTGGGAGCTTAATCGCGAGTGGCTCACTTACGACTGCGTGGCCGGAGGATTGTATCCCTTCGTGCTGACCGGACAAAAGATCGACCGAAACTTCTACGACAATCTCAACGCCTACACCGGCGAGGCGGGTTCGGACGGTGTCGTGCGAGTCGCTTCGGCTAACATGAACTACGGCTTGATCCGGCTAGTGCAGCGGGGCGGCAGCCTTAAGCTAAGTAAGGACGACCGCAGTGCGAGATTCGCGTTCGGGGTTCTTCCCGGGCGCTCGCATTCCGGCAAAGACATCGGCATCCTCAGCAGTGTTCAGCCCGAAGACGACGGCTCACATCCAACGGTCCAATGGGTCCTGCGGTGCCTGGAGGTAGGCAGCGCCGCCGCCTACACCCGGCTGGTGAGGGAGCTTGGCGATCTTACCGAAAAGACCCAGAAAGATGAGCACGAGGATAAGGTGAAAGAATTGTTCCTCTTTGAGCGAACCTTCGTGATCAACCGCTACTGCATGCTGGTTTTCAAGCTCTCCGACGACCGCGGCAACAACCTCGTTGATTACGACCTGGTCTTTACCGCCGGCCCGGGTTACGACTCGAACCATCTGCCGCCCGGCTTCTTTGTCGATCGCCAGCGCAACCTGCTCAACCGCGGCAAGCTCACCTATTACGTCGACTATGACGTGATGAGCGACGGGCTCAACAAGCCCGAGGTGGCAGGAAAGTTCGGATTTAAAGTTGCCGCGCGTCCAGCCGAAGGATTCGCCTACTACACCGTCGCAGAGCATCAAGGCACGTTTGCCGCGCTCAAGCGATACTTTGAGCCAAACCTGACGCTGATGATCGAGATTGAGCTTCAGCGCCACGTTGTCGAAGGTGTTTTCCGACTCACCCAGAATCTGTCTCCAGAGGACTTCAAAAATCAGCCGAAAGGCGCTGACTTACCGTAATGCGGCGTTGAGCCCGTGCAACCGCGCGATCCTAATCCTTTTTCATTGGGCGCTCCAAAATCATTTAAATTCGATCGACCCACTCGGTGGTAGTGTCCGATGGGGCAGTGGTATCGGCATGAGAATATATCGCTTATTTTTGCAAGGAACTACTAGCCCGTACTTCCAGCGGACGCATTTGCCAACGTCCGCCTCACGCCGCAACTCAACAGGGCTAATCCAGAATCCTGACCTCGGCCACGCAATCAAAGGCGAGCCATTGGATTCGGATCTCCTCGGCTTCGTTCACGTCATCCGTCATGAACTCCAGGCGGACTGTTTGCGCATTCGCTCCAAGGCTGAATGGATTTTTCGAAGCTTTCCTTTGTCTGAGAGAGGTACAAAACGAACAATAATCAATTGCAAACATCAGTGACCGGCTCTGCGCTCCGGATCCCCCAGATCAAGTCCAAAACGGAATAAATGCCCGTAGGGAGGGAACGTTTATGCCGGATTTGGACCTGAACTGGAGGATCCGGAGTGCCGTGGGATAGTGGCGGTTTGCTTTGGATTGGAGGCGGTAACCGCGACCGTTGATTGGAATGATCTCAGGATGATTAAGCAAGCGATGAAGAATCGCGCTAGCGGCAGGAACATCGTTTAGCAGTTTGCCCCATTCTGTGCCGATGCGCTCCAAATATAAAAAGGACGATCTGGACGTAGGAACTGCAGATTGCAATTAGGCGATCAAACTCGATCCCGTCCGATTCCTCAGCCCGCGGCAAACACCTCACATCCGTTGTCCCGACGCTGTGCGTCTAACAATCGTGGACGTATGTTGCCGAATGCATTCCGGGCGTTGCAGAAAACAGGCCCCATCCAGCATTTTTCAGCGCCCCAGGTTAGCAGCCATCACGGGACAGAATGACGCATATTCGCATTGCTTACATTTCCGTTGAGTGCAACCGGAACAAGCAGAAAAGTCCAATCCCGTGACCATAGGAAGAATGCCAAAGCTTGTAGCCATTACGACGCCCTTATTCTTCCCAATTATCTTTGCGGTCCCCATGGCGGTAAATTTACCAAAGAAAAATGTATCCTTACTGATTTTTTCTTGCCACATAGCTATTTCGTTTCGTAAAGCTCCCGGTCCTTAGCTGCAACCGAAGCCTTAGTCAGCGCTCCATTTTCGTGTCTTTCGTTCATAGTTAACCATCCAAATTATTCAGGCTGCGAGCAGGTCCGCCGTTCGCGCAAGAGGCGTCACTTCTATTAGTCCGGCACGAGTAGCTAAATGGCCTAAAACCTTTTCTTCGAAGTTGCGCGCAAAGTTAATCGAAAAACGACGGGCCACAACGAGGCTTGCGAGGAAGAGAATTGCTGCTCCAAACAAGGTATAACCTGCTCCAAATATTGTGCCGGCCGAAGCCCAGATCAGTCCCCCAAGCGCCATGGCCCCCTGCGAGATCATGATTACTGTGGCGTTCATACGGCCCAGTGCCCAGCTTGGCATCGCCCGTTGTGCCGCCACCCAGAGTTCGGAAGCCGACATTGTCCATCCGACACCGGCAAGCGCTGCAACTACAAAGAATGCGTCTGTCCGGCGAATGAACGCCATTAACATATACGCAGAGACCAGCAGCAAATTCGCCGAAAGGATAATGGCATCGGGCGAGAATCGAGCTCTCAGCCAAGAAATGATGAACACTGCTCCAATCACTGACCCAACGCCCATGCTGGCGAACAAGAGACCCAAATTGGACGAGTTTAGGTGTAACTGTGTTAAGCAGATAACGGGGATCAATGCCGGAATCACAGAGATAAACAGAGCAAAGAGAAAACTTCGGACCAACACGACTTGAATCCGGTGCACAGAACGAACGTTGCGTAAAACTGTCGTGAACGATTCGAAGAATTTCTCCGATGGAACTCCTTTCGGGATAGGTAGTTGCTGCCCTGCGCGGATTGCCCAAGCGAGCAGTAGAAAAGAGACGCCATTGAGCGCGAAGACGAAATTCGGACCGACAAGCGGGTCCAGCAAAGCGGCGAGTGCTGGACCAACGATTCCTGAGATAGTGAGTTGCAATCCGCCTAAGGTTGATGCTGAGGGTAGCTCGGATTCTGAGACGACCTGTGGCACCATCGAGGTCCAGGCTGGCGCGTTAAAAGCAAATCCAACTCCGATGACGAACACGCTGACCAGGACTAGGGGCGGATTCAACAGACGCAACCAGCCTAGCAGCGCCAAGGCGAGGGTGGGAAATGCCAAGCAAAGATTGATCGCACAGACCAACTTTCGGCGGTTCACCTTATCGGCTAGTGCGCCGGCGGGCAGTGTAAACAGAAAGAAAGGCAGGGACGCCAGCGTTGACATCAGCGAAATCAAAAATGGCGACGCGACGAGCAGATTCATCATCCAGGTCGCAGCGTTATCATGGGCAGCCACGCAGGTTCCGGAAATCACGGTGGCGATCCATAGTCTTCTGAAAGCCGGGTTCCTCAGTGCGGCCCAAGTAGAGGATTTTTTCATATCCACAGGTCCTCACTGCTTACAAAGGCGGCTCGATTCCAGAGTTGCAGGAAATTCGTTCGTAAATGTGCTTTCAGCGGTTATTCTTAATTAAGGAGGCGTTCTTCGTGGAAACCGACTATGCTTTGCCCGCAGAGGGATCGGCGAGCTTTCACACGACGCATTGGACGGTCGTCTTGAAGGCAGCGCAGGGTCAGGAGCCAGGAGGGGAGGCCGCTTTATCCGATCTATGCCGGCTCTATTGGTATCCACTCTACGCGTTCGCTCGGCGCCGTGGGCATTCGCCAGAGGATGCCCAGGACTTGACCCAAAGTTTTTTCCTGCACTTGCTGAAACACCGGGCGCTGACGGGTGTTGACCCACTCAAAGGCAGGTTCCGGTCATTCCTGTTGGCCTCATTTCAAAACCACCTCTCAGATGCGGGCGACAGTGCCCGACGCCTTAAAAGAGGAGGTGACAAGCAATTTGTACAGCTCGACGCCGAAGAAGCCGAAAAACGCTATCGACTTGAACCAGTCGAGTCTTTGACGGCAGAAAAAATCTTCGATGCCCGATGGGCGATGACTGTCCTTGGAGAAGCGCTAAAACAACTTCGCGCGGAGTATGTCGCCTCGGGTAAAGCGTCGACATTCGAAGCCCTAAAAGTTTTCCTGGATCATAATAACAGCATGGATCCGCCATCCTATGATGAGGTGGCAAATCGCCTTCAGGTCACCACTACTGCGATCAAAACACATATCCATCGGTTGCGAAAGCGCTACGCCGCGCTGTTGCGCGAAGAGGTTGGCCGCACGGTCTCAGATCCCAGAGAGATTGACGCGGAAATCCATGCCCTTTGCGAAGCTCTGATCGCAACCGAGGGGCGGTTAGACCCATGAAAACGGAGTCCCGACGCGTCTGCTCGACCTGTGGTAATGAGTTTCCTGGCGCAATGGAATTTTGTCCGGTATGCATGCTTCGCGAGGCTCTCGCTGGTGATATTAAGGTCGAAGAATCTCCGTCTGAGGACACATTCAATACTACATCGCAGGACGCGGCGCACGCATTTGAGCACTATCAACTGGTCAAGGGTGACGATGAGAAACCGGTCGAGTTGGGTCGCGGGGCGATGGGGGTCACTTATAAGGCTTTCGATGTCCATCTCCGGTTTCCGGTGGCATTAAAAGTCATCAGCGAAAAATACCTCGGTGACGAATCCGTGCGGCTTCGGTTTTTGCGCGAAGCCCGCGCGGCAGCCAGGCTTCGGCACCCAAATGTTGCCTCGGTATTGCACCTGGGCAGGACAGGGAACAGTTACTTCTACGCGATGGAGTTTGTCGCGGGCGAAACGCTCGAGAGTCTCATCAAGCGCTCAGGGCGGCTCGAGGTAATGCTGGCGTTGGAAATCGCGACGCAGGTCGCTGCCGGTTTGGCCGCGGTGCACAAACAGAACCTTGTTCACCGGGACATTAAACCGAG
>CAZMNG010000270.1:0-5892 GCA_964567505.1 uncultured Chthoniobacterales bacterium | reverse complement strand
TCTAAAGATATCCGACACGTCTCAAAAAACCCGCTACCCGCGCCAGGAGGCAACGTTGAGGTGGAGCGACACCGCGCAAAAACGCCTGCAACGTCAATCGACTGATTCCTAGCTGCGTGGCCGTCTGACGATCACTTTCGTTGGATTCTCTCACGTACCGTCCCAACGCATTCAAAACGTCTTCGGTAGTCACAGAATCGGTAGTTTCAGTTCTCATATTGGCCGCTTTTCCTATTGTGCTCAGCCGTCGATGCAGTCGTTACGTGTGCAGTGACAAGTAACGCGATTGGCGTCCGGTCGCAGCGTGCCAATCTGTACCCCGACAAGCCTTGCGTTCAGGTCTCAGCACCTGTGCTCGTGATGCCGTCCCGCGACCTGACGAAGGGCCAGGATGGTCAAATCTGTGATTATCGAAGCCTGTCGGTTCCACAATTGAGCCCGACGGCTCTCACGGATCGCTTTGAAAGCTATTGGGAGAATGATATCTTTGGGAAGCAAACCTCTCATTGTCGTTGACTCGGTGATGGTTGTTTTGTTTATGCGTCGGGAGATGGTGACGCATCTCCCGGCGCGGTTTGAGTGATGTTATTCCTGGAATTGGCCCAAGTTGGGAACGGGGGAGAACTATCCAGCGAGTGGATTCGCTGATTCTTCCTTACCAGCGCGAGGGCTTTCCCGTGAGCGATGTTCAAAGAAAGAGACATTTTGGTTAAGGCTCGCCCTTTGAGTCGCTATCAAACTTCGCGCCGATTTGGCTTGTCAAGCGGAAAATATCGCAGGCAACCCGTTCGCTGCATTGCCGGATCGGAACCTGGAGAGGCTCTCACCTCGGCGAATAACGGCTTCAAATCCTGTCGGCCACGCCAACGCACTAAAACCCGGGCGGATGCAAGTGATGGAAACCGGTTTCCCGCTGGTAGGCCGATGCAAAAGCCAATAGCGCGGAATCATTGTAGAGACCGCCGATAAATGTGAGGCTCACCGGCGTGCCCGGTCCACCGATACGGTCATCATCGCCGGTATCAACCGGGGGCGCCTGCGGCGCATCGTTCCCGCGAAGCCCATTTGGAACGATGACCGCCGGATGCCCGGTCAGGTTAGTGAGTATAAGCTGAGAATCTGCGTTCGACGGCACAACGATGATGTCCACATCAGTGAACAACTCCGCCATCCTGCGCATCGCGAGCGTCCTTGCCCGATTGGCCTGGATATACTCGACGGCTGGATAGAACCGAGCCGCTCGAAATATGTTCGGCCAATCGTCGGGCCCCTGTTCTGTGAGAAATTGATCCCGTCCGGTTAACGTCAGTTCATCGAATGCCGCCGCGGCTTCCGCATTGAGTAAAAGCGCGATTGCATCCAACGGCAGATCAGGCAGTTCAACGTCGTGCAGCTCAACCCCCGCCTTCTGCAGAGTCTTTCGGAATTTCCCGGTCCGCCATCGCCGGCACATCGGGAGTCCCAACCGGCACTCGGACCGGCGCCGATTCCGTCGCGGGGGCAAACCGAGAAGCCGTTACCGGATCGAAGCGAAAGGCAGGCGGAACGTCGTTCGGCAAATGGAGCTTCCGAATCGCGTCATATTCCGGCCGTTGTTCGTTAAGCTTCGAGAGTAGCGCTTCTTTTTTGTCCGCCGGAACGTTGACCCCGGCAACATCCGCCGCGATGTCAATCATTTCGATCGTCACTTTTTTTTCGGGTTTCCCCTCAGCCATCGCGCAAAGTGTGTCCGCAAATATCGTCGAACCGACGCCGGCGGCTGCGCAGAGCCCAAAAAATCGGCGGCGGCTCGTCAAGGAATGATGCCCTTCCATTTAATTTCCGGTACGGTTACCAGCGAATCGATCAACGGCAACTCCGTTGGACCAGGGTTCCCAAAAATGTAGCGTGTTCCCTCCGAGCGGAGGACTTCAAGAAGGATATCCGCCCCCGTTCCACCGGACCTTCCCGCGCCGTACCTCATGCTTCGTTCGTGATGAGCTCCCATAGCGTAAAATCTCATGCGCAGCGGTGCTGGCAACGGTGGCCAGGGTGATTATACGCTGGCGACATTGAGGCCTACTACCCGGGTCAGATCTACTCCGCAGATGCGTTCCAGTAATCCTGCCAGTTCGATCTTGGGTTCGTTAGCTTTGGCCTTGCGCTTTTTCTTGGTTCTTAGCGCGTTAGTGTTTGGCTCAGTCGCGTTGCTCTGCTGCTGCTGTTTTTCGGCAAGCTTTTGTTGAGGCTCGCCCGCCGTTGCCTCTGGGCTGGGGGCTTCGTTTCAACACCGAGAGATGTTCCTCGCGGTAATCGCCCACCAGGGCCGCTTGCATCTGTTGGGGTGTGGTTTTGAAGCAGCGCTTGTCGCGCAATTTAACCAACTCTTCTGGGTTGCGTTGACCGGCCAGGATCGCATCAAGGATGCGCAGACCGGTTTCCCCGGTGATATCGCTAACGGCATGATGCAGGTGCAAGTTCATTTGCTGGAGCGCTTGTTGCATATGCTGAATCTCGGCAGCCGCCGACGCCACTCGATTCTCTTTATCCCGATGTAGACTCCTGATGCGGCAAACCAGATCTTCGGGCCGAAAGGAGGCGTTCAACAGCCCGAAACGATGCAACTGGCGCAACCATTGGGGATCCTGCACATCGCTCTTGCGTCCCGGCACACAGCGCACATGGCGAGCGTTGACCAAATAAACTTCAATGCCAGCAGCTTCCAGTTTCTGGTACAACGCAATCCAGTAAACACCGGTTGATTCCATGGCCACAGTCGTGATCCGGCATTCTTTGAACCAGTCGACCAAAGCATCTAATCCTTCCGTAAAGGCGCTAAAGCAACGCACCGAGGCGTGGTCCGCAGGGACTCTGTCGGGCGGTACCGAGGCATAGTGTTCTTCGGCTCCGCAATCCACTCCACCAGCGTCAGGCCGCAAAATGGCTAACTCTTCGGCCACTTCCGCGCTGGAGACCGTCCTGAATTGGTCAGTTTTCCTGGCGGCTTGGCTTTTATCAGCGGCTTGGTTTTTGGCTTTGCAGCGCTTGGTCTTCATGATTAGATGCCTTCTGGTTTAAAGTTCATAGAAGTCCCGGTCCGGCCTTTGGGCGTCTAGAGTCAAACAATCTTCTGAACGGGATAGCCCCGGGGATCGGACCCGGGACTTCACCAATGCCTTCACCGCAATACCAAAGGAATCAGGCTCCTAAACGGGCTTTAAAAGCACCATGGACTCTTCGATTTTTGCTTCCGCCCAGGACTCCCATCGAGCGCTTATTGGGCCACAAAACGCCCGAAAGGAAAAGTTCCTTCCCCCTAACAGATGCGCGCAGCGTAAGTGAAGGGCTCCTAAGTTATGCGGACCCATTCCGATGAGAGACGACGCGCAAAAAGAACCGAAACCGGAGGTCCGCCAGCTTCCACACGCGATGAGTGTCTTTCTGAAGCACGCGTTGCCCGAGTTCACGGTCGAGAAATGCGCGGATGCCGTCATCCTGACTTTGGCCGAATTTTTGCCGGTCGCCGATCTTCTCGGATTCCTGTGGGAATCCTCCCGGCACTCAACACAGCGGACCCGATTAACGCTCGAAAATGGGCAGATCCTCCGTGCGCGTGAATCGGCGCCGGCCGCCGAGATGATTCAAAGTGGAGCAAAGGCCGACGTGGAGGAGGACTTGAAACTGGTTCTGCATCGCGCACTGAAGACGGTTCCGATTGAACCCACGGAACGAAAGGCGCTCGAGCGCCACGGGTGCCGCGCGGCAATCGAGGTTCGTTTCGCTTACTACACGAGACCGATTTTGCGGATCGTCGTCGGGTTGACAAACCCGAAGTCGCTCCCGGTCAATGACGCTCAGGATTTTCTATTGGCATTCTGCCGGTGCTGTCACGTCTCCTTGAATGGTGCCTACCTTGCAGAACTCGATGAGCGAGAAGGCCGGCGGGAGGTTTCGGAACTCCGAGACCGGTTTAATCTCACGCTCCAGTGGTACCATGCTCTCATTCGCCACTTGAACACCGCAGTGACAGGCCTTCGGAAAGGAAATAATTCCGAGGTCGAAGACGCACTCGACCGAGCGTCGATCGTCGCCGGAATCTGCCTGGCCGAAATTCTGGCGGTGATAACAAAAATCCGGCCCTGATCTGTATTATTGCAAAGTTCCGTCCAGCAGTTCAGGCTTGGCGGACCATGTCAAACCCGGGCGGTTCAGGGGAGGTTTTAGCAAACCGTATCGAAGGACACAGAACGCCTTACCGTACGGTGCCGGACAGGAATTTTTCCGGAATGCCCCCCGGTATCCCTTACATCATCGGCAATGAAGCTGCCGAGCGGTTCAGTTTTTACGGGATGCGTTCAATTCTCGCCATTTTCATGACGACCTACCTGATGGGGCCAGGTGGGAAGCTCGCGGTAATGAGTGACACTGAGGCCGCCGCGTGGTTTCATGAGTTCGTTTTCGGCGTCTATTTCCTTCCGATCCTCGGGGCCATTATTTCGGACGGACTCCTCGGCAAATACCGGACGATCGTCTCGTTGTCCGTTGTTTATTGTTTTGGTCACCTGGCATTGGCGATCGACGACACGCGCGTTGGGCTCTTCATTGGGCTGCTCCTGATTGCAATCGGCTCCGGCGGCATCAAACCGTGCGTTTCAGCACATGTCGGGGATCAATTCGGGTTCGGGAACCAGCATCTGCTCTCCCGAGTCTTTGGCTGGTTTTATCTCTCGATCAATCTCGGATCCTCAGTTTCGACCTACATTTGCCCGATTCTCCTGAACGACAAAAAATTCGGGTCCCACTTTGCCTTTGGGTTGCCGGGAATCCTCATGCTCGTGGCAACCATTGTCTTTTGGATGGGACGCAGGAAGTTCGTTCACATTCCGCCGGCCGGTCTCGGCTTTGTGCGCGAATTCTTCAGCAGCGAAGGGCTCGCGGCAATCGGGCGACTCTTTCTGCTCTACATTTTTGTCGCGATTTTCTGGTCGCTCTGGGATCAAAGTTCAGGCGGAGAATGGACGCTGCAGGCGCGGCACCTGAATCTGCATTTTCTGGGAATCAAATTCCTGCCGGAACAGGTTCAGATCGCCAATCCACTCCTTATCCTCGTGCTGGTGCCGATTTTCAACTACGTCGTGTATCCGGCGATCGACCGCGTGTTTCGGCTCACGCCGCTCCGGAAAATAGGGATCGGACTGATCCTGATCGCGAGTTCATTCGCTGTAATCTGGTGGCTCCAGGCCCGGATTGACGCCGGCGCCAAACCGAGCGTGAGCTGGCAAATGCTCGCGTACGTCTTGTTAACCGCGAGCGAAGTGATGGTCTCGATCACCGGCCTGGAGTTTTCGTACACGCAGGCGCCAAAAAAAATGAAGAGCATCGTGATGGCTGCGTGGCTCTTTGCGGTCGCCCTGGGCAACCAGTTTACGGCAATCCTGAATTTTTTGATTCCGGTTCTCAAACATATGGGACTCGATCTGGAACATGCAGCGTACTTTCGGTTCTTTACGGTCCTGATGGTGGTAACGGCCATTGTCTTTGCGCTGTTTGCGCGGTTTTATCGCGGTAAGACCTATATCCAGGGAGAAGAGCTCGTCTCACCTGCCAGCGTCGACCGATCATTTTGACGATATAAACCTTGCGGAAAGACATGAGCTCGACCCGACTAGCCGGCAAAGTCGCCATTGTGACTGGCGCCAGCCGAGGAATTGGAAGCGCGATCGCGACGAACCTCGCGCAAAACGGCGCAAAGTTAGTGCTCGCAGCGCGGGATATCAAAAAACTGAATGAAGTTTTCTCAAGAATCCAGGATTTCGGCGGCGAAGCGCTCGTCCACAGCGCGGATCTCAGCCTGACTGTGACGCCAGTTGAGTTGGTGACCGCGGCAGTCCACTCGAATCGGTGAGCCCGATG
>CAZMNG010000269.1:0-5903 GCA_964567505.1 uncultured Chthoniobacterales bacterium | reverse complement strand
TTCTGAACGCCGAACTTTTCAAAGATTGGAATTGATTCGGCGTAATGAAAAATGCGCTTTTTGGAGCGCTTCGAAATTTGGCCAACGAGACTTTGCATGCGCTCGACCGCGCCTTCGTCATCGCAGAAAACAACACTGATATCCTCTGTTAGAAAGTCGCGTACGGTTCGTTCGACGAGGTCCGGTTCCTGGAACAGGATTGCCGGCGCCGGCTTCGTCTTGAACGCTTCTTCGATCTGGCGCCATTGTTCGATCAGCAACCCAAGATCCCGGACAAAGTAGCGGGCTCGCTGGCCTTCGCCGATCGTCCGCATAATCACTCCCATGCCTTCCGGAATCTCGAGTTTTTGGAGAATCGCCCGGAGCCTCTCGCGCTCTTTCGGGTCTTCGATCTTGCGCGAAATACCGCTTTGATCGCTGTGGGGCATCAAAACAAGGTACCGGCCTGCCAAACTGATATTGGTCGTGATTCGAGGCCCTTTATTGCTGATCGGACCTTTCGTGACCTGGACCATGACTTCGGCGCCGACCGGATAAATTTCCGGGACATCTTTGGCGGTGATTTTCTTTTTCGATTTCCGTTCGGATGCGCGATTGACCTCTTCGACGCTGCTGTCGAGTCCCGGAAGCGCGTCCCAGAAATGCAGGAACGCATTTTTCTCAAAGCCAATATCCACAAACATGGCTTTCAGGCCGTGCTCAATGTTTTTGACTTTCCCTTTGAATATACTGCCAACGATATTTCGATCGGTGTCTCGCTCGATATTGTATTCTTCGAGGACACCATCTTCGAGAAGCGCGACGCGCCTCTCTAATTTTTCGCAACTGATTACTAATTGATTGCCGGTCTTACGATTTGATAGGCCGAGAAATTGTTTAACTTTGTCGAGCATTGTCTTAGATGGGAGAAAATTTGAGCCGCATGGTTAGAAGAACAGAAAGTGCTTTTTCTTCTGCTGCTGTTGTTGCTGCGCCGGTTGCTGCTGACTTTGGGATTCACCCTGTGGCTTTCTCCTGAAAAAATCGAAAAAGCTGTGCCGTTTCTCCGGAGTCGGCTCAGCCCGCGCAGCGGCGTGGTGATTATCTGAATCCGGACGGATATCCGGTTCAGCGACGTCAGCCCGTTTCGGCTTGGTATTTCTGATTTCCTTCTCCTCGTCGGTCACCGGGGTGTCGTCGGCGGTCTCGTCGTCGGTTGACGTGACCTGCGCAGGAACATGACTATTTTTAAAATCGACGCGATCAACTGCTTCGAAATTTCCGACCGCGGGATCCAATGGTTTCACGCCGGGATCGTACCCGTGGTCAAGCGCGAGGCTTTCCTCGATGATCTTGGCGGCGATGGGCGCGGCAACGTCGCCGCCACCCTTGCCCCCTTGCACGATCACAGCGAGCGCGAGTTTGGGATGGTCATAGGGTGCAAACGCGATGAACCAGGCGTTGTCATCTTTTTGACCATCCGTCCAGGCCTGCGCTGTCCCGGTTTTGCCGGCAACCACAACGCCGGGCACCTGCGCTCGGGTGCCGGTTCCTGAGTCATTGACAACCCGCCACATGCCTTTGCGGACGATCTCGATCTGGTCCGGCGTCAGCTTGTTCATCTTGGTCAGATCCGCTCGGATCTTGTCCGGTCGGCGGACGGAAGTGCCGTCCGGTTCCTGGATTTTGTAAATGAGGCTCGGCTGATACGAAATCCCGCCGTTTGCGACGGTCGCAGCCACCATCGCCATCTGTAACGGCGTGGCCAGGACGTAACCTTGACCGATCGACGAATTTGCCGTCTGGCCCTGGCTCCAGCGCTCGTTGTGCGTTGAACGGAGCCACTCCGGAGTAGGAAGAATGCCTGGGGCTTCATTGGTGAGTTCGATCCCGGAAGTTTCACCGAGTCCGAGTGACTTGCCAACCGCGTCGATCGCGTCTATCCCGGCGGCGTTCCCGTACTGATAGAAGAATGCATCGCACGAATTCTTGATAGCTTCGGTCAGGGTTTGCGGGCCGTGAGTTCCACCATGTTCAGACTGGATCCAGCAGCGCATGTAGGTATTGCCATAAGTAACGCCGCCGTTGCAGGTGAACACCGCCTTGGCCAGTCCTTTTGTCAGCCCGGCAAGTGCAGTCGCGATCTTGTAAGTCGACCCGGGGGCAAACGCGCTGATGCCGCGATTTGTCAGCGGATCGGCATCCGCATCCTTGATTGCGGCCCAGTCCTTAGCCGAGATTGCAGGAACAAATTTGTTCGGGTCGTACGAGGGCACGGATGCCATCGCAAGTATCTGCCCGTTGTTTGGATCCACTACGACGGCGGCAGCCCGTCCGACCGCCCGCAATGCGCGTTCGGCGATGAATTGGATGCGCGCATCGATTGTCAGGTAAACATTCGCACCCGGTGTCGGCTGAATAATTTCCTGTTCGCCTTCGAGTTGGTTTTTGGCGTTCTTTTTCAGGATCCGCTTTCCGGGTTTGCCTCGGAGGGCATCGTCCAGATAAAATTCGATGTTGGTTTTTCCCTGAATGTCGGGTTCGTAAAAATTGAAATCCTTGATGTCCGGGAGCTTGTCGATATCGCGGGCAGTCCCGACGTATCCGAGGAGGTGGGCGGCCATCGCGTCAAAAACATATTTTCGGACTGGTTTGACATCGACCTGCACACCCGGCAGCCCGAGATCCTTTTCGGCAAACTTCGAGAACGTGGAGAAATCGAGGTCCTCCCGATACGTAAACGGGACCAGGGTGTTATTTCGATAGTGCGTTCGGAGCCGCTGCGAATTGTACGGCTCAGCGACTTTGAGTTCCTCGAGACGCGGAATGATCGTTTTATCGACGATCTGCACGATATCGGCTTCCTTGCGATCGTGAAGCATGCCGCTGGAGTCTTTCGCCAGGAACTCGACCATGGGCGGTTGCCCGTACTGTTTCTTGTATCCGCTGACCAGGTCTGGCAGATAAAAATCGACCTGATAGCTTGGCCGATTCGTGACGAGCGCAACCCCGTTTCGATCCCGGATTTCGCCGCGGATAGACGGGATGCGAACCGTGACTTCGGAGCTGCCCTGGATCCGGCCCCGGTAGTAATCGGCCAGTTTCACCTGGACCCACCAGAGCCGGAGCCCGATTGCGCTGAGAGCGGCGAGGATGAAAACGGCCAGAAACAAAATCCTAAAATCGAGAACAGACGATTTTTTGGGTCGAGCCATACGATCTAATTCATCTCGCTAAAGGTAACCCCGGACGATACCCCAGCACGTGCGACAGCGGGGTAAGAATAAAGAAGACGCATGGTGCAATCAAAAGAGAAATCAAACCGGGACCAAGGATTCGCCATACGATCACATCATTGAAAAAGAAATTTGTGCGTTCGACGCTGAGAATAGCGTATTGCGCCAACAAAATAAACGGCGTGAGTGCTGCGCCGACTTCGGCGAGTATCAGATGGAGCTCCCAGCGGTGCGTCAGGAACAATGGGCGCAGCCCGTGCATGATGACTCCCGGGATCAGGTAGAGGAGGATCGAAACACCGACGGTGTACTCGGGATGCGGTCCGACCTGCGGGACGGTGAAAAGATCTTGCAGCAGACCGGTAACGAACGTCAGCGCCATCACCAGCGGGAACGGAAGGGAGACGCACCCGTAAAAATAAATGATCGGTGCAAAGAGAATCGCCGCTCCGTTCAGCAGCAGAACAGGAGGCAGAAAAAGCTGAAAGACGAACGATCCGAAAGTCAGCAGAAGGAGGGCGACGAAAAACAGGATCATTTTTGGCGAAGGATGACAAACACGTTTTGTATTTCAGCCAGATCGACCGCCGGGACGACTTTCGCAATGCCTTCGAGTTCGTTTGACGAAAAATCTTTCACGGTCCCGACCACCAGGCCCGACGGGAAAACGCCGCCGGTTCCAGCAGTGAGCACTATCATTCCGGGCTGCAATTGAGCGGTCTTGCTGAGGAATCGAATTCGTAAATCCGGTGTGTAGGTCGAAGAGGCGCGGGTGCCGCTGATGATTCCCTGTTCCTGCGTCCCTTCAATGGAGACCGAAACTCTCAAGCTCTCGTCCGACACCAGCAAAACGACGGAAACGTCTTTGCCGACCGTGGTGACTTTGCCGACTAATCCGCTCTCCGTGACGACCGCCATATCCGATGCGATCCCATCCTTTGACCCGACGCTGATCGTGCACGTACTCCACCAGGTTGCGGTCTGCCTTGTCACCACGCGAGCCGGCAGCAGCTTGAAGGGCGACTGCTCACGAAACCCGAGCGCGCGGTTCAATCGGTTGACTTCGGTCTCGAGGTTGGCCAGAAGGGAGTTCTCAGCCCGGAGCTGTTCGTTCTCAGCCTTGAGTTGCTCGTTCTCCTTCTGTAGTTGGTCGAGATGTTTCAACCCGCCGCTTACACCTCCGATTTCGTGGCCGACCGACGCGCCGGTGCGCAGGATCGGCGAGATCAATTGCCACAGCGCGCCTTGCATCTGCTGCTTCGTCGACTGGGGCGAGAGTAAGACCAGGATGACGAGAAGCGCGAAGACGCCAAGTGCGGCTATAGTAGTGCTCTTCATGAGAGCCGCGGAATCCGCGATTGGCGTTACCGGGTGGGTCTATCTGAGGATGCCACCTGCCGCAGGAATTTGATTTCACTCAGGGCCCGGCCTGTGCCTTCGGCAACCGCGCTGAGCGGATCCTCGGCGATGTGGACCGGAAGTCCCGTTTCTTCCTGAAGCAATCTGTCGAGGCCTCGGAGCAAGGCGCCTCCGCCGGCGAGTACCAGTCCGCGATCGACGAGATCGGCGGAGAGTTCCGGCGGACAACGTTCCAGCGTCACACGCACGGACTCAACAATCGTCGAGATCGGTTCAAGAAGCGCTTCTCTGACTTCCTGCGAAGTAATCGTTAAAGTCTTGGGCAGACCGGCAACGAGATCTCGACCTTTGACCTCCATGCCAGCCTCCTTTTCCATCGGGTAGGCGCTGCCGATCTTAATTTTGATCTCTTCCGCGGTCCGCTCACCGATCATGAGGTTGTAGGCTCGTTTCATGTAGCCTGCGATTGCCTCGTCGAGTTCGTCTCCGGCTACTCGAACGCTTCGGCTGAAGACGATGCCTGAAAGCGAGATCAGCGCGACTTCCGTGGTCCCGCCGCCGATGTCGATGATCATGTTGCCGGCTGCATCCTGCACCGGCAAGCCGACCCCGATTGCGGCTGCCATCGGTTCCTCGATCAGATAAACTTCGCGTGCGCCGGCGTGCGCGGCGGACTCTTTGACCGCGCGCTTTTCGACTTCTGTGATGCCGGATGGAACGGCGATCACAACGCGCGGACGGACCCATTTGCGAGTGTTAACCTTTGTGATGAAATGCCGGAGCATCGACTCCGTCATTTCAAAATCGGCAATGACCCCATCTTTCAGTGGGCGCACCGCGACGATATTCCCCGGCGTCCGTCCGAGCATCCGCTTGGCCTCATCCCCGACGGCCAAAACCTGACTAGTGCCCGCACGTACCGCAACGACCGATGGCTCACGCAGAACGATCCCTTGGTCCTTGACGAATACCAGCGTATTGGCCGTGCCCAAATCGATGCCGATGTCATTCGAAAATAATCCGAGAAGGCCGTTAAACATTCAAAATCGCCTCTAAACTTGATTGCATTTGCATTACGTCACACTGCCAGGCGCCTCGCGTCCCAGGTCAAGTCCTCAGGTCATTCGGTGAACCGCCTCCCGATAGACTGCCTGTATCTAGGTACAGTGATGGGGATCGTCAAGGAAACATTGCGACGACGGGTCGCCCCTCGTGTTTGGGATAAAGTTTTCGGCAGAATTCGACCATGTAATCGTTCAGAAACGCCGCCTCGTCGCTCACAATCGTGCTCAAAGTTCTTCCCGATAAATGTTCGCTGAATCGTCCGGC
>CAZMNG010000268.1:0-5908 GCA_964567505.1 uncultured Chthoniobacterales bacterium | reverse complement strand
CGGCTCGCAGATAAATGCCCGCTACGGGCTAACGGCCGCTCAGGAAATGCTGCGCCATGCGGACATCGGAGTGACGGCCGGCCATTACGTGGAAAGGCAATCTGATTCAGACGCAACAAGCCGCATTGCTCATTGACGAATACAACGTATGGACGTACCCGGTAGTCGCAACACCAGCCGATGCACGTGAGATCTTAGCGCTCAAGGGCGGCGATAAAGTTGCCTTCTAGGATTGAACTGCGACGCGCGAATTGTTCCGTTCGAGACATGACATTATCGGAGGCCTATCTCACGCGAATTCGTGCAACAGGTGGAGGATATCATGCAGGCGGTAGACGACATCTTTCATTCGGATGTCGGCGGATGTAGTCATTGTACCACCCGTTCAAGCCCACCGCATTGGCGTTAGCGCCCTCGTAAAGCGCATGAACGCCGTTCTCAAAGGACATCGATACGATCCCCTGTGAATTGCCGGAATAATCTCCCCAATTTGGATTCCACGTCTTCGCAAAGATAGTTTCACACTTGGCACCCGCCAAATCAGCGAGGATGTCCAGTTGATGCACGGCTCCCTCGATCAAAAGTGGATCGGCCATCTCATAACGAAGCCTGCCCCAAGCAGGGAACTTGCGGGTATCGCATGTGAAGCGGCAAATGAGATAGTCCAGGTCGCCGAATCGTCCGCTGCGCAATGTCTCGCGAAGCGTTGTTTTGTCCTGATCAAATCGGTGGCTCATGGTAACTGCCATTTTGCGCCCGGATCTTTTGACCTTCTCCGCGATTCTGACTGAACTAACTAAGGAGTCGGCAATTGGTTTCTCCGATAGGATATGTAATTCATGCGCAAGAGCTACATCGACAATCGTCTCGTGGGAAGCGGAAGGGACGACAATTGTACAGAAATCGGCATCGCATTCGGCGAATGCCTTTTTCGGATCCCTATAGCATTGGTCATAACGCAGATCGAGAATAGAAGCGGCTCTCTCTAACGCCATCGGATTTATATCGACAATGCCAACAACTTCAATAAGCCCCTGTGCAACATTAGGCGGCAAAAAATCCCGGCACCAATGCTCGCCCCAAGAACCAGCGCCGACTTGAATTAATTTGAGTGACATAATTGCTTTTCCTGTCGCTAGGGTTGGTACCTGTGAGTCTTCGCAACTCGACTGCCGATGAAAGCGGCATCCAAGCCGCTTCTTTGGATTCATCGTCAATTTTCAGCTCGCCGGATACCCTTTACCCGCCCGCAAAACCCCTAGTATAACGCGCTTCTGAGCTCGCACTATTCATTTGCGGCGTCCAGCGCCGCCCGTTTGTTGACTGCCTTGCGGCGCTGTCAAGCATACGCAAGCTCAGTGCTCTACAGCCAGTTGACAGGCTTCAGTACAGCTTGAAGCGCCCCTTCGCTTAAGCCTCGGGCCATTTCAAAAATCTGGTTGTGATCCAGGCCGATAGTCCACACATTTCACATACGATTAAATCCCAATCCCAAAACCAGAATACCAAATTCGGCCCAAAATGTCCCGCACCAAAACCCCAACCCTCAACATCGTCCTCGGCGCCATGACCTTCGGCAAGCCAGGCGCCGAGCAAACCCGCGTGCACTCCCTTCCCGCCTGCTCCGCCATCCTCGACGTATTCCAAAGGCACGGCCATCGAGAAATCGACACGGCGCGCTTCTACGGCGAAGGATCTAGTGAGGAATATCTCGGCCAGCTGGACTGGCAAAAACGTGGACTGATCATGGACACAAAGTACTACCCCACCGCGGGACGCACCATGTCCAAGTCCAACGAACCTCCGGGAGGATGGAAGCATACTCCCGAACACCTACGGCAAAACCTCATGGTTAGCCTGATGGCACTCAAGACGGATAGCGTGGACATGTGGTACTTGCATGGTCCGGATCGGACGACGGATTTTGAGATTACGTTGAAGGCAGTGGACGAGTTGCATAGGGAAGGGTATTTTAGGAGGTTTGGCATCAGTAATTACATGGCGTGGGAGGTGGCGCGGATTTGTGAGATTTGTAGGGAGAAAGAGTATATCATGCCGAGTGTGTACCAAGGTTTGTATAATGCTCTGCATCGATCCGTGGAACCTGAGTTGTTTGAGTGCTTGAGGTATTATGGTGTGGCATTCTATAATTATAATCCTCTTGCCGGCGGGTATTTGACGTCGAGATACGAGAGGGATACGAAGGATGAGGAACTCGAGAGCGGCTCAAGGTTCGATCCACAAAAGTGGCAGGGGAAAATGTACCGCGCGAGATATTGGAATGATGCGTATTTCGATGCCCTGGATATCCTCAGACCGGTAGCGAGCAAGCTTGGGGTCACAGAGGTGGAGTGTGCTTTGAGGTGGATGACGCATCATTCGAAGTTGAAGGGCGAGTTTGGAGACGGCATAATCATTGGAGCGAGCCGTCCGGAGCAGTTGGAGCAGAATCTGAAGGCGCTGGAGGATCAAAGATCTCTACCAACGGATATAGTCGCAGCCTTAGATGCTGGATGGGAGAGGGTCAAGGCCATCAGTGGTAGATATTGGCATTAGGCGGAGGCAGCTGTGTGATGGGTCATACGGGAGCTCATTGTCTGCCTTTCCAAGGGGATTTGAAGAATCCCAGTCAAAGGCAAAAGGGGACAGTCAATCGGACAGAAGAGAAACTGGCCAACTGTTGGAGCGGAGCAGGTCCTTGGGCAGGTGAGTAAGCACTTTCAATGCGATCTGGAGACGCTCAAGGAACGCGGCGTCCGCAACAATCTGGCACGGCGGTGCGCCATAACGCTGTGCTGGGATCACGCCGGGTTGACTCAGGACGAAATTGCGGTGTTACTCCGCATGCCCAGCAGCAATGCGGTGGCTCAGACAATTTGGCTGAAATGGGTTTCGGAGCGTGTCAAAACGAACGAGGACGAACCTAGCCGTGGCGTCTGGAGAGCGGTAGCGTAGATTTCCCGGCAATGACTTCTCCGGACGCAAAGGCACTTGTGCCTTTGGGGACTATTGCTTGCTTGCGGTTTTCAACTTGAGAAAGGCCCTTCGAATCGGCTCATCCGACATTTTCTTGCGCTGTTCCTCATACCATGCTCCGAAACCGGGAATATTCCGCTTTTCGCTTTGAAGCTGAAAAGTGACCGTCCTTAGCTGTTGAATGGTAACCTGTGCTTCGCGTGCGAAATCGCGAGGCTGTTGATAGGATTCGGCGGCCTTTTTCCAATAGTGCTCGCAATCCTCAAGGCGGTTCTCAGCTCTAAAAAACGGGCACATTCGAAAAGGGAAGAACGGTATGCGCTGGCCGACCCGTTTGCAACCGGGGAGTCGGATTACTATCTCGTTCTAGAAGTCCTCCGTCGCGTATTGCGGAAGTTACAAGAAATCCAAGTCACCGCCGACGAGCTGAAGCGTGCGAATCAAGTCCTGAGTGCGTTGCTGGAAGGAGTACGAGAATTCCTCCGGTTGGGCTCCGATTCACTGCTTGCCCGAATCCTCCGGCTTGTAAACCGTAAAGCCGTTACTCCCGCCGCCGGGTATCCCAGAACAAAATTCCGCTTAGAAACGCGAAAGCTATCGTGAGAAGCACAACACGCCAGCGGTGATGCATGTCCCATCTGATCCGAAATGTCTTCCAATCGGCAGGTGGGGTGACCTTTTCCCAGGATGCAATACGGTTGTTCAACGGCACTAGAGTAGTGATCGAATAGACACTCGCCAACACCCACAAAATGGCGGACGTAGCAATCGAGCCCGGTAAGCGGCCGGATTGGTACCATTGGATTATGGCTTCGGCTAAAGTGAGCAAAAATACAAGAATGTACCAGAATGGCATGAATCTCCCCATCACGCGCGCAAGGACGATCGCAGCTGGCAGATGGACATCATCCGGAAGCCGATTAAGAGCCGGGTGAACAAACGCGGCGATGGCTAGTTCATTCCCAACCATCAATCCAGCGACAACGATCGCAACGACATTCAGGACTTCCATCATGAGTTCCTTCATAAGTTAGTTTTTGGGTGTGAAGCGTTCCAGCATTTTCATGATATAGATGCCCACGACACATTACCAATCGCCTTTTCGGACAAATCCCCTAACTTCTCTGCAAGATCCTCATCGCGTGCCGTCGAAATCGGCATGGGTGTTCATTTGTTTTTCTGCTTTCTCTTCCCGTCACTTAAGCGGGGAGCTTGTTGAAGGTATGAGGATCGTTGATTCAACGCCTACGATGTCGGAAACATCAAAGTCTCTGATGTCGTCAGCGAATTCTGTGCTTTGCATATACCGCCGACCGACCTCGCCGGGTTCTTCGCCCGCCGCATAGGCCACCAACACAAAGAGCCGTGGCTGGGCATCCGCCCTTCGGCATACTGGTTGGCTAACCAATTACTACAGGCTCTACACCCTCTCAGATGCTGGCGCAAACTACAATCGTGTCGTCACCCCTTAACCCGAAGTAGATCGCTGCGGAACCCTCCGGGGGGAGCCTTGCCCTCGCCCGGGAGCCAGCTCCCTCAATTCCCTTCGAAATCGCTATTCAACTGAGCCGCAGGGCGAGCTTACCAAGGTAATGGTCTTCGAGCGCGCGGTGGGCCTCGGCGGTCCGATCGAGCGGAAAAGTGCGGGCGATGTGGACCTCGAACGGGCTTGCTTCGATCAACCAGTTGAGCTTGGCCGCCCTTAGGGTTTATGAGAGCGACGGCATAAACCCGATCGCCTTCTTTGAAACGGTTGGCCTGCTCGCCAACGGCGGACACCGTGCCCGCTCCATCCGAACCAAGCACATAAGGAAACTTCGGCTCAACGTCGAACATCTTGGCGAAGCCTCCTTCGCGCTCGAATGCGTCCCAGACGCCCACCCCCGCCGACTCGATTCGGATCAGCACTTCATCTGGCTCGATTTCGGGAACGGGCAACATTTGCAATTTGATTTCTTCGATGCCGCCAAAGCGGTTCATCGCGGCTGCGCGCATGGTTTTCTGTATTGTTTCTGTCATAACCTACTCCTTTTTACATTTGTCTTTTTGTTAGACATTCAAAATATCCTCGACCTGCGATTTGAGGAGATTCTGCAAATCTATCCCTATTGGGAATCCGCGGATATTCGGGCGGCGGTAGCATACGCGGCCTGGCAATCCGAGGAGCCGCGAAACGCCATTGCAGACCGCTTGCGCCTAGGCACCAGGGGTCAGCCGTGTTTGGCCCTCGGTCGGAACACATCCGCTCGCCAAAAGCATGAGCCGGAGTGATCGTCGAAGCGAGCCCATGATCATCGGATTGAGAGTAATTCTTTCAAGTTCAGGAAATTCCATGGCTTAAGATATCAAGCCCGGGAATAAAAACCCCAGACTTGTTGGGAGCTCATGCACAAATCGAGGCGGCAGACCTAGCCAAGGAGGGGATTAGCGAAGGAGGCGCGTTTATTTGCGAGATCAAGGCAAGGAGCGGGGAAACCACAATGACCATCAGTCCTGTGCCAAAGAAAAAGCTATCAGCAGCGGAGTACGCGGAGATTGATCGAGAACTCGACGAAGCGTTGCCGGATTCTTTTTTCGATTCAAACAACAAGTGAATGGACGAACTCTCGATTCACGTCATCAATTCAGGGGTCGGCGAAAGCATCGTCGTTGAGCTTCCTAACGGCAACTGGGGAGTAATTGACTGTTACGCCTCGAACCTCGCGGATCCTTCCTCGAATCACACGCTAAACTTTTTACGCAAGCAGGAAGTTACTAGCCTAGAATTCCTGTGCCTCACTCACCCGCACTTGGATTGACTATGAACCGTCGCCGGGGGCCGGTATTTGCTCGATGGTTTTCAAAGCGGACGGCAGTTGCACTCATTCATGCGCTGGCGATGCGTGCGAGATAACCTGAGAGTTTTTTGCTCATTTCCTGGAGGTATAGTTTC
>CAZMNG010000267.1:0-5914 GCA_964567505.1 uncultured Chthoniobacterales bacterium | reverse complement strand
CTTCGTGCCTGGCTACTATCAGACTGTCCCTCCGGGACAAAACGCATTCACCCGCCAAGGCTTTGCTTAAGTTAATGCTTATGGGCGGCCGCCGGACGGTTTTGGCCCTCCGGGTGCATTTTTCACAGGTTTTTCAAACCTGTGAAATATTCACCCGTGCCCCGAACCCCGAATCCTTTCGGGGCCCGGGCGATCTGGCTTGGGCTGGGCCTGGGCCGGATCTGCAGTAATGCAGGCTAACGTCGGGGTCCAGGACGATTGATAGGTCTATGCTTCGAAACCCGCCTTAACTTCGCGCCATTCCGGCCGGAGCATAACGATGCAGCCGACGTGAGTTTCGCATCTACGAACTCAACGACGGCTGCGAGATTACTTCAGCCATATCGAAATTTGTCAGTTTTGGCCTCCACCTTGTTCCGCTGTATCCTCGGGTATCGGCTCGCCCTCTTTGTACACTATCGGCTTCTCTACGGTCCCCCCAAAAGTTCCTTCTGAAACGAATTTTACTTCGACATCTTCGGCCTTTTTATCGTCCGACTCTTCTTTTTTAGGTTCTGTGCTCATCTTAGTTACGTTTGTTGGTTTTCACGGCAGAGGATAAATCTGACAGGTTAAGTATCGCACCGCGCCATCAAATTCCTCCCATACTTTTCTCGAGGCCTTACCGTCTTTTTGGGTCTGGGCAAGAAGCGTTCGCGGTTCAAGCACGCGGGTTGTCTTATTCCTCCTACGGCAGCCTTGCCCAATCTCAGCTCAGCCTCATTCAAGTCAAGACCGTTGCAACAGAGTCACATCTAAATCAGGGTCTGCGCACTTTCGCCGCAACCTTGAGACGAAGCGCGTTTAACGCGATGAAACCGGTCGCATCCGACTGGTTGTAAGCCTGAGTCGGATCAGCCTCCATTGTTGCAATATCCGGACTGTACAGGCTGACTGGGCTCTTGCGTCCGGCGACGGCGACGTTGCCTTTGTAAAGCTTTACGCGAACGACTCCGGTTACGTTCTTCTGCGATTCGGTAATCAGCGATTGCAGCACTTCGCGCTCCGGCGCGAACCAGAATCCGTTATAAACCAGCTCTGCGTACTTCGGGCCGAGCATGTCGCGAATACGCATCACTTCGCGATCCATCGTCAACGACTCGATCTGGCGATGTGCAAAAAACAGAATGGTTCCGCCCGGTGTTTCGTACACTCCCCGGCTTTTCATACCGACAAATCGGTTTTCAACCATGTCAACGCGCCCGACTCCGTTTCGGCCTCCAAGCAGATTCAACACTTTCATCACCCACAACGGATCAAGCCGGACACGCGCTTCGCCGGTCGTAACAATTTCTCCTTTAAACCCGACGCGATCGAGCAACGCCCGGACGTCTGTGTGGCCGAGTGCCACACAGAGCCCACGATCAAATTCCAGGTCCAGATACTCGGAGGCATCCGGCGCGTCCTCGGGAGAAACGCTTAACTTGTACATATCGTGCAGTTCCGGTCCAGTGGCGTCGTACCACGGATCCTCCAGCACACCGCTTTCAAAACTGATATGCAGCAAGTTGCGATCGCTCGAATACGGCTTCTTCGCGCTCGCAGTAACCGGAATATCATTCTCTTCCGCGTACCGAATCATCTCAGCACGCCCCGGAAATTTTTCCCGGAAACTCTCCAATCGCCACGGAGCGATTACCTCGATCTCAGGTGCAAGTGAAGCGACGGTCAATTCAAAGCGAACCTGATCGTTTCCTTTGCCGGTTGCACCATGAGCGACGGCGGTCGCGTTCTCTGCTCCGGCGATTTCAACCATCCGTTTCGCGATCAGCGGGCGGGCGATGCTCGTTCCGAGAAAATACTGATTTTCGTAAAGCGCGGATGATTGAAGCATCGGGAATATGAAATCGCGCGCAAACGCCGCCTGGAGATCGTCGACGTAGCACTTGGACGCCCCGGTTCTCAGAGCCTTCTCTTCCAGACCACGAAGCTCTTCCTCTTGCCCGATGTCGGCACAAAACGCGATCACTTCCGCATCGTACGTCTCCTTGATCCATTTCAAGATGACGGAAGTATCAAGTCCTCCAGAATAAGCGACAACGATTTTCATCCAGGCAGCACCAATACACGGGTGACTCTCCTTCGTCCAGACCCGTCTCCCAGGCACCTATGATCGTCCTGGTCGAACTCGAACTCGCCCTGGGCACTTATCGTGCTCGTTTGACAGAGTTACGGCTTAGATATTACATACTTCTGTATGAAGACGACGCTACTGCTCGATGACGAAGTCCATCGTCAGGCAAAACTGGCTTCTGCGCGACTCGGCATCCCGTTAACCAGATTCATAGAAGAGGCGATTCGGCTGAGAATCAGCGCGGATGCCGAGCGCCGGGCGGAACCGGTTCGAAAGTTGCCGGTCTGCCGGTCGAAGGGCGGTCTGCAGCCAGGGGTTGACCTCAACGACAGCGCCGAGCTTCTCAATATTCTCGATCAGGCAACCGAGCACACCAAACTCCGATGATCGCGCTCGACGTGAACATCCTGTTATACGCCATGCGAACAGATTTGCCGCAACACCAGGCCGTGTACGATTGGCTGGAGTCTGTGCGCGCAGATCGAAAACAGGTAGCACTCTTCCCGCCTGTTCTGGTGGGCTTGACCCGGATCGCCACGAACCCGCGGATATTTGTCAATCCTTCGCCGCTGCAAACAGTGACCAATTTTGCGCGCGAGCTCCAGGCAACCCCGGGGTTCGAAGTTCTCCCTACCACCGAGCGTGTGGTGGCAATGACACTGGCGCTGTGCGAGCAGACTGATGCGAAGGGTAATCTCGTGCAAGACGCGTTTCTGGCGGCACACGCCATAGCTCACGGCTGCGTCTGGATCACAGCGGATCGTGACTTCTCCCGATTCCCGGCTCTGACCTGGCGTCTGCCCGGCGAGTGAGCGTGGCCCAGTTCAACGGTGAAAGTTCGAGGTTCCGGCTTCGAGGTCGGACCACGCGGCAGCGTAAAGTGAACCAAAAACCGCATCAACCTGATGGCGCTTCTATTAAGCGCCATTCCCGCGTCGACCCTCTTTACGCTTCACCGTTATATGCGGCTCCTTCAGATAGAGCGGCTCGAGGCTCGGCACAAAACTGTCACGGCATCCAACCAGATATTCCGCTGCCGGGCGCACAATTTGCACATCATCGCAGCCCGGGACCGGTCCGACCGCAAACAGGGCCGCTTCACCCAGCAGAGCTCGCAATTTTCGAAATTCCTCCACGGGCAGCAATTCCGGTCCGCGTGTGACGCGTTGGTGTTGAACGCTCGCAAAAAAAATTGCCCCGAGTCTCGCGTCCCCCAGGACATGATAAACACCCGCCGGATACCCCAGAACCGACGGGCAACCAGACGCAGCACACCCAAGCGCGGCCTGAATGCCAATCGCCGTCGCCGACGCGACACGCAGTCCCGTGTAGGATCCTGGACCGATCCCAACAACAATCTCGTCCGGCGCACCAACCGCTAAGAAAATCTCCTGGATCGCTCCAGCCATTTCACCGGACCGGGCGAAATGGCGTCGGACCAAAATCTCCCCGTCATCAGCGACCGCCAATGTTCCCTGGTCGGTTGAGTTCTCGATCACGAGCGTTTTCACCAGACAATTTCCCTTTGATTGACATCCGTTGCGACAAGAAGGACGTCGATCTTGTCAATCGGCAGTCTGTCGGAAAATTTCTCGCCCCACTCAATGGCGCATATCCCCCCTGCTCTCAAATACTCGTCCAAACCGATCTCATCCAGCTCATGCGCGCGCTGAAGCCGGTAAAAATCCATATGGAACAGCGGCACACGCCCGCCTCGATACTCGTGCACAATCGTGAACGTCGGGCTGGTGACCTCCCCGGCGTAGCCGAGTCCGGCCGCCAGGCCTTTGACGAACTCGGTCTTTCCAGCACCAAGATCGCCCACCAGACTCAACACCGTTCCAGCCGGCAACTCCCGGATAAAGCTTGACGCCAGTGACCGGGTCATTTCCGGATCGCCGGAGACATGCCGCGTTCGCAAATGTTCACTCATCGCCTGAAGTGGTCGTACCCTTTCAGGCTGAATTCGGTCCGGTCTTTCTCCACAAGCCGGCCAATCGCCGTGAGTCGCAGCTTCGGGAATTTTGACCGCCACTCGGCTTCCAACCGGGTTCTGACAGCCGAAGGGACCGCAAACAGAAGTTCGTAATCCTCGCCGTCCCGGAGTGCGTTTTCGACAGTCATCCCACTGTGCAGCGGCAGACTCGAAGCTTCTATCTCGAACCCAAGTCCGCTGGCTGCCGCCAGGCGCGGAAGATCGCTCGCCAACCCGTCACTCAAGTCCATCATAGCGTGGACCGGAAATTGGCCCACGAGCCACCGCGCTTCAGCCAGACGGGGTCGGAATCGCAGATGCCTGCCATTCATCGATCCTCCCAGCTTCCCTGTTACATATAACCAATCCCCTCTTCGGCCGCCGGATCTTCCCACATATTTACCCCGGGCAACCGATCCGGTCATGGCTACCGACAGGAAGAACGGGCCAGGTGATTTCGCGGTCTCACCGCCCACCAGATTCACCCCGTACGCCGCGGCGGCCGATTCGAGACCGGAATAAACCCGCTTCAGCCAGGCGAACTCTATCTCGGGTTTAACGGCCAGCGTGACCAGCGCATCGAGAGGCGTACCGCCCATCGCTGCAATGTCACTGATTGGCCGGCACATGGCTTTCCAACCGATTAACTTCGGATCGGCATCACTCAGAAAATGGATGCCTTCAATCACGCAATCGGTCTTCAGCAATTGAAGCCTCCCGGTGGTCTCCACTACCGCGCAATCGTCCCCAGGACGCACAACGACCCTGCCGTCCAGTCGAAGCGAGCGCGTCAACCGCCTGACAACTGCATCCTCGCCGAGGTCACTCAGTTTCATTTACCGGCAAAGAAGACTCCGATCAGCGTTATCGCGTTAAAAAGCGAGTGCATCGCCATCGGCACCAGTAGCGAACCGGTAAGCTCATAAGCAAATGTCAGCGCGCACGCCAATAGAAACAGCGGCAATAATGACGGCAGATGCAGGTGGACCAACGCAAACGCCAAACCGGTCAACGCAAGGGCCGGCAACGCCCCTGCGAAACGTTTCGTTACTCCGTAGAGGAAACCGCGAAAAACGAATTCTTCCGCCAGCGGCGCAATCACAACCGCCAGTACGATAATCGGAATCTTTTTCGTCGGATCAGAAATCCCTTCAAACAACTGCACGATCGGTTGTGAATCGCTTTCCGAATTGAGATGCAAAAGACTCGAGACCACCGCGCTGCTCGCAAAAATCAATGGCAGCGCAACAATCAATAATCCGGCTCCCCACAAAAAAACCTTTATAAAGCTGAGACGATCGAACCCAAACAGATCCGCGGGGCGCATTCTGCGCAACAGGAACGAAAAGAGGATCATTCCAATAACGAACATCCAGAATCCGAGCTGCACGAAAACCAGCAGGCCCGTGTCGATTGTGCGCGGAATCGCCTCCTCGCTTGCATGGAAATTCTGTACGCCTTGGACCGCAAAGATCGTTATACATCCGAGAGCGAGGTAGCCGTCGACAGGACCAAACCGGTCCGCACTCACCTTCCCGCCTTCCTTTCCGTAGACACGTCTGAATATCCGAAAGTAAACTGCGCCGCTGAGCCCCACCAGAAACGAAAGAACCAAAAGGATTATAAATTGCATCACCGGTAAAGGCACAACCTACACGCCGGACGCAAACGTTCAAAGGGCGCCCCACCGAACGGTTTACTGACGTGGCACGGTCGGCAAAACGCCCGAGCCACCGATTCTACTGTACCATCTCAGCAGTCCACCCTTCTTCCCTCTTCCTTCTTAATTCCTAATTCTTAATTCCTACTTCCCAATTCTTCCTTCC
>CAZMNG010000266.1:0-5931 GCA_964567505.1 uncultured Chthoniobacterales bacterium | reverse complement strand
CGTGCGCTAACTCGTGTGCTATCAAGCGCTGTCCGCCGGATGTGTCCGGATCGAACCGGTTTGCGGCGAACACGACGTCGTTCCCGATCGTGTAAGCCAGCGCCCCGGCGGCGCGTGCGGACTCGGCTGCCGGCGTATCGGTGTGGATATGGACATTGCGAAAGTCGCGGTTGAAGCGTGGCTCCATCATGCTGAGCATGTCGGTGTCAAGCGGTTGGCCAGGGGATTCGAGCACATTCTGGACGGACGAGGGAGAGTTGGAGGTATCATCGCCAGTGGAACTCCGCAGCATTTTGGGCTTTTCTATCTGGCGTTCACGACGATCGTCGGTTAGAACTCCGTCGGCATTCATATCTAAGTGCTGTTGGGGCGGGATAGAGCCAGAAAGAACTTGGTCTGCTACTTGGTTGGCCTCTTGCTCGTATTTGTCTCCTGGCTCGCTGATTTCCATCTTTGCCTGAACGAGGCGCTGAACAGCGCGGTTCCCGATGGTATGCTGTAGTAGTAGAAGAGGGTGAACGGGGACTTCGGTAGACGGCGGCGCATCAGAAGTTGAAGAGCTCTTGTCTACGGCTTCCCGGGTCCTCGTCTTTATCGCTCGCTCTACTTCCATATTATATCAATTCTTCCTGATTCGGGCGCTAAATATTGGCGAAGTATGTAATTCGCGCTCAGTTTGGTCTAACAGTTCCTGTAGGGCGGTATGGGCGCAGGACCAGGTCATAGTAAGGACCAAAATCGCTCTTTGTGCAGAGCTTGCCCTCCTTGCGTAGCTCTGACTTGGTGCCAAGGATCAGATCGGCCATGTTAATCGATCTTCCTTCTTCAGCTGCAAGGAAAGCAGCGGTTAAAACGACGTTTTTAATATTGCCTCCGCTGAATGTGAACTGAGATGAGAGGAAGTTGAAATCAATGTCCGCTTCCTTTGGCGCCTCAGGCGGAAAATGGGCGCGCCAGATGCGCTCGCGGAGCTTATCGTCGGGAAACGGAAAATCGACTACCTCCTTGATTCGGCGGAGGAAGGCGTCGTCCAGATTTCGCTGCAGGTTGGTTGCCAGCACCACGACGCCTTCGTACTGCTCCACGCGTTGCAACAGATAGTTCACCTCAATGTTGGCATAGCGATCGTGAGCGTCCTTGACCTCGGTTCGTTTCCCAAAGAGGGAGTCGGCCTCATCGAAAAAGAGCAGTGACTGACTCTGCTCGGCTTCGCGAAAGATGGTGCTGAGGTTTTTCTCGGTTTCCCCAATGTACTTGCTGACCACGCTTGAGAGATCGATCTGTAGAAGATCAAGCGAAAGTTCGTGCGCAAGGATTTCTGCGGCCATGGTTTTACCGGTGCCCGAAGGTCCGGTAAACAGAACATTGAGACCTTTGCCTCGAGATAGCTTCTGGCCAAAGCCCCAGTCCTCATGGACACGTCGCCGAAATTGCATCCAGGCAGCGATGCTTCGGAGTTGCCGCATCTTATCGGGTGGCAGCACGATATCGTCCCAGGTATAGCGCGGTTTGATCTGCACAACGAAACGGCCGACCTGTGGCGCGGTCAACGAGCGTCCGGAGTCGAGCAGGTCTCCAGTCGTTGGCTGCGGGGTGGCTGGATCACGGAGCGCGGCAAGGCCGGAGGCGAGATTAACCGTTTGGCGGATCCGGCGCGGGCCGAACTGAAACGTATCCGCAAGCCGTGACGTCGCCGCTTCGGTAGCGTCCTTACCGAGCGCCGAATTCCAAGCCTTGCGACGGGCCTCGAAATCAGGCGCGTCGACTTCGACTCGCCACAGAGTAACTTCCTGGGGAACCTGGAGGAACGCAGCAGGAGGTCCGAGCAAGAGGACCGGCTCCTTGAAATCGCGAAGCCGATTCCAGAGGAGCGTCTCCAACTGTCGCACGTGCTGAGCGTCGGCTTCCTGGCCAACGAGTTCTCCACTTTGCACCACGAGAATCGCTTGCCAGAGCTCCGAGTCGCGCAGCAACTTTGCCAGACGCGACTCGTCGGCAAGTTGCGCGAGTTCGACCAAGAGCATACTGCGCCGGAACGCGAAGCAGAACGCTTCAGCCGCACCCCGGAGCGCTGAGTCAGATTGACCGATGAGCCGGACAACAGGTGCGTCCTTCTTTGTTCGACTCAGATGTGTTGCCAGATGCTTGAGTCTTTCACCGGTGGCCTGATCCACTTCGCGCCCCTCGAGTTCCTCACTCGGGCTTACGAGCGTGGCCGCACCGAACGCTCTCGGTGACTGGTCCAGCAAGAACCGGACGATTGTCTCGTCCAGTTTGAGAAATTTCCGGAGCAGCGACGGCTGACGGTCCTGACTTTCCTCGGCGAGTTCGAGAATGCAATTGTAGAGCAACGGAGCCCAAGGAGAAAAGATGCTCCGCGCATCGAATTTTTCCCGCTCGGAACGGCAGATTAAGTTTAATGCTAGATTAACGCTCGGATGTTTCCGGGTTACATCGTTTTGTAAGTAGGCGTAGAGTGTCTCGTAACGGGGTTCGAGCTCCGGCGCGAGCGCCACGAGCAGAACGTCCACCTCAGCTTGCGAAAGATCGAATTGCGCGGCGAGACTGAGAAGCGCGAGCCGCGGCCGTTTTCCGCGACCGAGTTTGACTCGGGCATCGATTTGTTTGCGCCGTTTGTCGAGTTCCTTGTCGATTCGGGTTAACTCAGGTGCTTTCGCCTCGGCTCGTTCCCAGGGTTCTCCTAACAAATCCTTGGTGCTGAGGATATCGTCGATCTCGTTCTCGGTGACCACAAGACCCCTGAACTCATCCGATTCCGCGCCAGGGCTCGCTTGACGGGCGATGACCACGGCCCGTTTGAGCAGCAAGTCGAGCCGGGAAATCTCGTCTTGCAGATGTTCGATGCTGTCGGAATACGGTTCCATCGGCCTATCGGCGTGTCGGGACGTGGAGACTACAGTAGGAACAGGAAGCACACAGAAGGCCGCAAAGGACACGAAGACCAATTATGAATTAGGTTTCCGTGACGGTAGTTGGCCACGTCATTTTGCGAGCCGAACTCCTCGCGGCTGCAACCGCAACCGAAACACGGCTCGGACGGACCATCGCGCTAATCGGAGTGCTGCCAAAACCAGTTCCGGCACTGCTGAAAAACAACGCGGAGCCAACTTTGGCCGCCCACGTTCTCTACCTATCTCTTTGCGTCCTTCGTGGCCTTCTGTTCAAATTTTCTTTGTTTTGTTCTTTTGCCTCGATCATGGCGATTCGGCATTCATATGCTGTATGGCTCAAACTCGATTCGCCGGCGGCCGAGCCAGGATACTTCCTCAACCGGATCGTCTAATCTGGACATATGCACCACGGCGTTCAAAGGGCCGGACGTAAATACAATTAAGAGGCGCGTCTCCTCCACACGGATGCGGCCAGGTAAGGCCAGGAAGTTTTTCACGACAAACTGCCGGCTTGACCGTCCAAACCCGCGAATGCGCCCCGCGAATTCCCGGATCAGGTGATTTGCGAGGGCATCAAAACAAGCCTTCCAATGAATCGAGCCTTCCTCGCTGACTTCGTCTCCAAGCAGTTCGACCAGAAGATCGCGACGCGTTTGGGCCGGTTCGGACGCAAAAAAACGACGGAGTCCACCCAGTTCGGGTGCGTCAACCCAACCTGAGAACAATGCCAAGCCTGGATCAAGGGAAGCAGGCGCCTCTTCGAAACGTCCCAGAATTGCCAAGCCGATGCCCGCGAGAGTATATGTCAGAAGCCGCGGCCCATTTGCAGCACCGAATGACAATCGGTCTAAGCGATCAGCCCATCCAAGTCTTTCGGCGACGTTGATCAACAGGAACAGACCTGCGCACTCCGTTGAGATCCACTTGAATTTGGTAACTTGGCCTTGCCGGTTTCCAGAATCCGTCGCTGAAACTAACTCCTCAAAGAGCGCAGCGAACGCGGTTCGACGTTCGCTGCTTCCCGCAACAATGATCTCCCAGAACGGAGTGATTTGGTGCTGTTGGGTATCTGAACTAAAGACCGATGTCAGTTCACCCAACACCTGAGCGAACGCGGTTCGACTTTCGCTGCTTCCCGCCGCGATGATGTTCCAGAGCTCCGTGATTTGGTGTCGATGCACATCTGAACTAAAAAGCGATATAAGTTCACCCAAAAGCTCAGAGAAGGCAGATCCACGTGCGCTGCTTCCCGGACCGATAATATTCCAGAACTGCGTGAGTTGGTGTCGCTGGGTATCTGAACTAACAATCGATGTTAGTTCGTCCAACAGGTCAGCGAAGGCAGTTCGGCTTGGACCGTTCGCCGCCGCGAACAAGTTCCAGGATGCGTTGAGCAAGTTTTGACGCGTCTCTGAGCTTGTAACGGATCCGAGTTTCTCCAACAATTCACGAAACGCCGGTCGACTTGTCTGAATGCCGTCTGCGGGCGCTGAGACGAGCGAATCCGCTGAGTGGCCGGCTGCATCGTGAAGCGTGTGAGCTGCCAACTGCAATTGCCGTCTGGCAGCCGCCACCGACTGATACAAATCAAGGAGTGTGTCAAGTACGCGCAACGCGCGGAAGATTCTCCAGGGCGAAGGAGTCCTCGCGTTTCTCCAGTCGGCCGCGCGAGCCAGACCAAAAAAAAGCTTTAGCGCCAGCTTTCGTTCGCCCAGGTTCGCACTCCGGGATGAATCTGTCCCGCTGAGCAGCGAACGGCGACCGAGCAAAAGACGCGCTACGATGATCAAATCTTCGACCGATAATTTCTCATCTTGGACGCCATTCGTAGATTCGATCGCAAGAAAGAGCCGCTCCAGGGTTGCCGCATCCCAGACGGCGAGAAGCCGATCGAGCAAACCCCAATTTTCTAAGATTAATAGTGCTGGAACGATTTCGGAAGATTCTCTGTCGAAGAGTGCAAAAGCTGCTCCCGCGGTACCGAGGTTAAACGAGCGGTCAAACTCCTCATACACCCATCGCTGTGAGGCAACGCCAGTTAAGAGGTCTCGAATGGCCGAAGCCAGGTATTCGGCCTTGCTCTCGAAACGAACAATCTCAGCTCCGTTCGGATGACCAAGCGCTGCGAACAGTTCCCGAATGAACGCCGCGGTCCAGGCTGCGGCCAGGGCGTCAGCCGTCAATTGTGCGGCCGGGATCGTGACGCGCACCCGAAGCCGACGAATTCGCGCGACGTGTGGCTGGACCGGCCAGGGCCGCCTGAGCTGACCGGCGCATTCAACGGGAAAGCGCTCACGAGCGACTCGTTCAAAAAACGCGGTGTCGACTTTCAGGTTTCTGGGGATTTTGCCGCGTGTGACAAGCCTGTCGATGGTCAGTGTCACGATGTTTGTGGGTAGAAAATGACGACGTAACTAATCAAAACGAAGTCTATCGGCACCTGGTACAATGTTGTCCCGCTCGAAGGGATTAGGTAAGCGGGCGCCACAGAACAGGTCACGGTGGCCGTGTAGGTGCTGCCGGACACCAGCGCGACTTGCCCGGACGTATCGATTTGGAGGCCGTCGGTGCTCGAAGGCGCGCTCGTGGCCACCAGACTTGTGGTAGTCACCGAACTAATCCCGGGGGTAGAGCTCGGAGGAGAGCCAATAACGACCTGCGGAGTGGGTAGCCAGTGGAGACTGGCTATCGATGTTGTGATAGTCGTGAGGCTCGGGTCGACCTGCGCCAATTGCGTAGTGATTGATACGGCAGCGCTCACGGACACTGTGCCCGAACTGTCGACCTGGCCAACGGGCGAAAACTGAAGCGGGGCAGAGCCAATATGAATTTCCGGGACCGAGTTGAGGATACGCTCCTGGATGCATTGATCAAGATTCAGCCACAGGGCCGGTTGAGTGGGGTCGCAGTGAGTGTACAGGTTGCCCTGAAGGAAAACGTCGCTCGCGATCTTCACGTTTCCCGTTGGATTCGGGAACGTGCCCGGTGGAGAGGTGACCGGCGGCGGTTGGATTTGTGT
>CAZMNG010000265.1:0-5935 GCA_964567505.1 uncultured Chthoniobacterales bacterium | reverse complement strand
GAATAGCAAGCGATTTGTAATATGGACGCACAACCGTCACGAACAGGAATGAAAGCTCTATTGTTGTTTCGGGTGACACTTGGACTGAGCTTATTTGGGCTGACCCCGTCGGTTGGGCTGTGTCATTCCCAGGCTACGGTCCGGACCTCAGGACCTCGTGTTTGGCTCGGTTTGTGTCGCTCCGAGACCACGGTCGGAATCTCAGGACCTGTTAAGGCCTTTAGGGAGAACGCTTTTCTCGGTTGGGTGATAGAACTCAGGAATGACTCTGATACAACATATACGGCTATTTATGCCATCAATGATTGGGCCGGCTTAAGAGTCGTTCCTCCTCATAGCACCGTTAGAGCCGGCTATGTACTGGGACAGGAGATCCCCAGTTTCCGCTTTGCACCCGCAGATTAGTTCAGCGGGCCGAGTTGGTAACGATGGCAGCGCGAATCGGTCTGCGCGCGCCATTGCACCTCAAGCACTGTTCTTCACGGATAAACGTGGAATCTGGGTTTCCGTGATTGGTTGAATAATCAATACCAACACATGAATTTCGCCATTCGAATCGTCTCACTCGCTTTGCCGATCTTATTGGCATCCTGCGCCACCTACGGGCCGTATCACCCCAATTCCTCGGCCGAACCGCTCAACTCAGTTCGTGGACCCAAAGACGGGCGTTACAAATTGGCCTTCATCGAATTTGGCGATCAAGGTTCGGCGCTAGATACTTCGCAACGAACAGCTGCGCTCGAAGTGATCCACGACGCAAAACGTCCGCTCCTTTTGGTTTATATTCACGGCTGGCAGAACAACGCGAATTCAGGTGATGTCTGCCGGTTCGAGCACTTCCTTGATACACTATCACGTTTTCCCGAAGCCACGGGGCGAAAGATTAACATCATTGGCGTCTACATCGGATGGCGGGGCGTCGACTTGACTGTGCCAGTGTTGAAATTCTTAACGTTCTGGAGCCGCAAATCCGCCGGCGCAACAATCGCCGCGCAAAACGGCTGCCTGGCGACGATTAGCGAACTCGCATTGGCAGCCCGCGCGCCGGATAAGACGTTTCATCATTGCATACTGCTCGGGCATTCTTTTGGTGGATTGGTGCTCGAGAACACAATTTCTCATTCCATCCTTGACGCCAGCAGCAACGGTTCGCGCAATACCAGTCCGTGGGACATGGCCGTGGCGTTTAATCCGGCGGATAGCTCCATCGGCAGCCGGCAATTGCTGTCGGAGCTCGATTACCTCTATCAGTATGACCCAAAACGGCATGTCTACGTGACTCGGTCTCTTGGGGCTGAAGCGGGCGGCGCTGTGGAGGAAAGCCGTCCCTTTCTGGTCATTCTCCAATCTCAGAACGATCAGGCAACGGGACAATTCTTTCCTATCGGCACCGGACTCTTTAATATAGTCAATTTTTGCGCCCACTGGGATAGAGTTCCGGTGCCAGGCAGCAACGGGCAAAAGGTTTCTGAAAGCGAATTCTATGACCATACGCCCGGCAATAATAAGTACCTGGTCAATTATCATGTCGTTCCCCTTGGTGAAACCTCTCCTCCGCCTGATCTGAGAGCTCATGAGAACAGGGCGTTCGAGGCCAATATCCAAGTTAACCACCCCGATTATAGGTTTTACACGAGCGAGCATAACGATGGCCATGAAGATCGCTTCTGCCGCAATAGTGACTATAATCCCGATGAAATCCGCCCACCTGCCGGACAAGAAATCTGGCGGCCGTGGCAATTTGTTTATACCGGCAACGCCCGCGTCCCGTGCTGGATCGTGCGAGTTCCCAAGGAGATAATTTGGGGCCACGGCGGATTGTGGAGCGACAACTCCGTCGCCATGCTGGGTGCTCTTTTTCGCATTCAGTTCCCGCTCACGGCCGGAGGTATGGTGGCTCCGCCTCAACCGCGCCTCGCTCCGAGAGCTCCGGATGTTCAACAATTAAATCAAGACAAACTGCGCTGACTTAGAACCACAAAGGGCGACCTTCCTGTAATCGCTCAGGTTCGGCGAGGCAACGTATCTCGATCCGCCGATGCGCCTACCCCCTTTCCTGGAGTGGAACGAACTTGCGCAATACGGAGCCGGTGTAGATCTGTCGTGGACGGTGGATTGGAGATTTGCCCGTCGCAATTTCTTTCCAGTTTGCGATCCAACCCGGCATCCGGCCGATGGCGAATAAAACGGTGAAGAAGTCTACCGGAATCCCTATCGCGCGCATGATGATACCGCTGTAAAAGTCCACGTTCGGATAAAGCTTGCGTGCGATAAAATACTCATCATGAATGGCGATGTCTTCGAGTTTAAGTGCAATATCGAGCACGGGATCCCGTGTCCGCATTGAAGCGAAGAGTTGCTTTGACGCTTCCTTAAGGATCTTGGCGCGCGGGTCATGGCTCTTGTACACGCGGTGCCCGAAGCCCATCAGTCGCGTGCTGCGATCCCGACTCTTGGCTGCCTCCACAAATTTCGTGCCGTCGTCACCTTCTTTATGTATCGCTTCGAGCATGTCAATGACAGCCATATTAGCGCCGCCGTGTGCGGGACCCCAAAGTGCGCATACCCCGGCCGCTACAGATGCGAACAGGTTGGCGCCGCCGGAGGCAACCATTCGCACGGTCGAAGTGCTGCAGTTCTGTTCATGATCGGCGTGTAAGAGCAGGACCAGATTTAGCGCGCGATCGACTCTTGAGGGGGCAGTATAGTCCGCGTAGGGCTCCGAGAACATCATGTGCAGTAAGTTCGAGCAATACGAAAGCTGGCCTTTGGGATAAATGAACGGTCGCCCCAGTTTCATGCGATACGCCATGGCGGCAAGGGCGCGCACCTTCGAGATGAGGATCGTAGCGGCAAGATCCAGATGCTCGAGGTCCTGTTCCCGATTGTTCGTGGCCATATGGGGATAGTAGCACCCGAGTGAGTTGAGCATGGCCGAGAGTATCGCCATCGGGTGGGACCAGGCAGGAAAACCCTCGAAACTGTGGAACATGCTTTGGTTAACGGCCGCGTTGCCGAGAATGAGGTTGCGGAAAGAAGCGAGTTGTTCCGGTTTCGGCAGTTCCCCATAAATTAGGAGGTAGGCAACCTCTATAAAATCGGAACCTTCGGCGAGTTCCTCTATAGCATAACCGCGGTAGCGCAATATCCCGTTCTCGCCATCGATAAAGGTAATTCCACTCATACACGATCCCGTATTGGCATATCCGTCGTCGTAAGTGACGTAGCCGGACTCGCTGCGCAATTTGCGGATATCGATCCCTTTCTCGCCCTCTGTACCCGTAATAACGGGATAATTGTGCGCTTTTCCGTCGATGGTGATACAAGCGGTTTCAGGCATAATACGTGATTGATTATCTCTCACTGCTAAAAAGACATATCAAATCCCGATCCGAGGATAAATCTTCGCGCCAACGAGCACCAGGAATACCGTCGTAAATAAAATGACCCCGAAGTCGGTGCCGAGTCCAATGCTGCCGCCGCTGGGACCGGCGAGCATAAAGGAGCGCAAAGCATCGACGACATAAGTCAATGGATTGAGGAGGGAAATCGTTTGCAGCCAGCGGGGCATAATCGAAGTGGGGTAAATGGCGTTGCTGGCGAAAAAGAGAGGCATAGTAAGCACTTGACCGATGCCCATAAAGCGCTCTCGAGTCTTCACGATGCATGCAACTATCAGAGAGAACGTGGAGAATATGATTGCCGCCAGAACGATTGTCACCAGCATGCCCAGAAGCGCCGGCGGGCTCCAATTCAGTTTCACTCCGAGCAGGAGTGAAAGCACGTAAACCACAACGGCCTGGGAAAGTGCGCGGACGCCGGCTGAGAGCGCCTTGCCTAAGACTAACGCTGCACGGGGCGTTGGGCTCGCGAGAAACTTTTGGACGATACCGAGGTCCCGCTCCCAAATGACGGCAATGCCATAAAAGATAGCTACGAAGAGAACGCTCTGCGCGAGAATACCCGGGGCGATGAAATCCAGGTAAGGGATGGAGCCAGTGGGCAGCGCGCGAGCTCTCGCAAAGACTTCGCCAAAAAGCAGTAGCCAAAGCGCCGGTTGAATGGCCCGGGTAATCAGCTCGGTAAAGTCATGGTGCAGTTTACGCACATCAAACTCGGCGATGACCAACGTTTTTTCGATGAAGCCGAGAACCGGGTTAATGGTGGCACTCATGATATTGACAGCATGATTAACCGAGGCGGCGAGCCGTGGCACGCTCAGCGGAAACGTCGTGATAGTTTCCACCGTCATCGAGCGTGGTCCCGGCATAATACGCGAACACGTCATCAAGCGTGCTATCAGCGCCGCCGATAGCAGCCTTGAGTTCCGAACAGGTACCCAGCGCAACCAGCTTCCCGAGATGCATGATCGCGACACGATCGCAATGGCTCTCGGCTTCCTCCATGTAATGGGTCGTGAAGAAAATCGTGGTTTTGTAGTTGTCTCGCAACTGCGCAAGGTGTTCCCAAACAGCCTTGCGCGCGATCGGGTCGAGCCCGGTGGTCGGTTCATCGAGAAAAACAACCGGTGGGCGATGCAGCGTGGACTGTGCGATTTCCAAGCGGCGAATCATACCGCCGGAGTATTCGCGCACCAGACGGTCGGCGACCCCGGAGAGCCCCATGAACGCCAGGGCTTCGAGAATGCGCGCTCTGCGCTCTGGACGCGGCAGGTCGTAGAGTTTAGCGAATATGAGAAGATTTTCGTAGCCGGTAAGTGTTCCATCCACTGAAATCGCCTGCGGGACGTATCCGATGACGTGTCGGACGCTGACCGCCTGGGTGGTGATCGAGAAACCGGCGACAGTCGCGGCCCCAGAGCTCGGGGGGAGAAGTGTTGTCAGCATCTTGATCGTCGTCGTTTTGCCGGCTCCATTGGACCCCAGAAGCCCGAAAACTTCAGCCGCGCCAACCGAGACGTTGAGACAGTCTACAGCCGCGCAATCACCAAAACGGCGGCTGAGATCCCTGGTTTCTAAAACAATGTTCCTCATGTTATAAGCTTTTTAGAAGGCGCGGTTTAACCATCAGCGGCACCGGAACGACCCGCCATGCTGGCACTCGAGCGTATTGCGCGTAGCTGCCGCGCGCCAGACAGTAGGCCACGGGTTGGCCAACCGCGACGTCGGTGACGCCTTCACCAACCGCCTCCACCGTCCCAGCGCCCTCCATCCCCAGTGTCATTGGCAGCTGGCTCGGGTAGGTGCGAGATTGCCCGTACGCTCCGGTACGCATGGATACGTCGATGAAGTTGACTCCCGCCCAGCTGACCTTGATAATGATCTCGTCCGCTGCGGGCTTCGGCATTGGTAACTCGACTGTTTCCAGGCGCTCTGGACCGCCAAGGGATTTCAGAACCACCGCTTTCATAGGACTCATTGAGTTTCCCATTGAACTCTCGCGATGCAAGGGTCAGGTCTGCACATTCGATCGCCGCCGGATCGAATGTGCAGACCTGACCCTGGCCCCTCCTCTTTTGGTCCACGCAGGTTACGAGGCAAGCCAAAATTTGATTAATCTTGGCCAATAGCGGGCGATCGGAATCGATCGTTAGCAATTATGGGTCATTGTGAAGGATCGATTACCCAACACAGAATGATGAGGAGGATTAATGATGAGTGAATCCGACTACTACGCAGGCGAGATCGCTGATGCTGACTTGGACGCACTCGCGGATGCGGGGGATTTCTTTTTGGAGGAGTCGGGGTTTAACGACCTGCCGAGTTCAGAGGAGCTGCAAAAGTTGGCCGAGATGGGTGAAACACTGCTTTTTTTTTGATTGGCTCAAAACGCTGTGACGGGAACCTGCGGACTTCTGCCCGGTCCAGGAAATGCAAAACAACGGATTATAGCCCATTCGGTGGAAGACCGAAACGCCGGACAAAAGTTCGCACCGTGGCTGTGTGAGATCGAGATAGAATGAACCCGCCGTTAT
>CAZMNG010000264.1:0-5944 GCA_964567505.1 uncultured Chthoniobacterales bacterium | reverse complement strand
TGCCTCGTGCTCAGTCGCGCGGAGACTTATAGGGGATGGCGCAAAGAGCCTTCCCGTTTCCTGATCGAGATGGGTTTGGTATGAGTAAAGACTGACCAGTCTCGGTCCAAAATGCATGAGGAATGCGAAAAGCGTCGTCGCGGGAAGATTGGATTCCGCGGGTCGGCAGCGAAATGACCCCCGGTTTTGTACGCAAATAAATGCCAGAAACTATTCGCAGGCGGCGCTCATACCGCCAACACGCTGCTTGACCAACTAGTTCGTCAAAATTTTGTGATTCCGAAAGAAAGCCGGCAGGACACACATTTTCTTCAATGCACATGAAAACCGAGCATCTTGAGGCGCTGACTAAGGGTGTCTTGGGTCGGAGCGATGCATTTTCTATTTTATATTACCTATATTGTATGATGTTATGGATATCCACCTGGTTTTCTGCGAGTTACGGGCTTGTGAATAACTTGTGAATTCCCTGGATCCGCCTTTGCCACCCGGTTCGTTTTCCGATAGTTATTCACGGAACTTTTATTTCTGTCGCCGATGAAAGAAGACTATCTGGCACGCGGCTTTCAAAAGATTCACGATGATCTCGATTTCCTGCTGACTTGTTTTCGCGAAGTCCTCCTGGAACTCGGCGAAGATCATCTCGCGGCAAACCTACCGTGGATTAACCAGGTCAATATCGATCCGACCCCGAATCCAAGGCTCTGCCAGGCCTATTCGATTGCGTTTCAGCTTTTGAACATGGTCGAGGAAAACGTTGCCGCTCAGGTGCGCCGTTCTCGGGAATCCCAGGATGGCCTTGCTTCCGAACCTGGCCTCTGGGCTTACCAGTTGCACAGGCTGCGTGAGTCAGGCATTTCGGGAGATGTCGTCGCCGAACAACTGAACAAGATCCGGATCGAGCCTGTGCTGACGGCTCATCCAACCGAAGCAAAACGGCTCGCCGTGATTGATCAGCACCGATGGCTTTACCGGTTGATGGTCCGCCGCGAGAACCAGATGTGGACCCCGCAGGAACAGGATTCCATTCGCAACGAGATCAAAGTCACCCTGGAACGCCTTTGGCGGACTGGCGAAGTGCTTCGGACCAAACCGATTGTGGCCGAAGAACGGCGGAATGTGATCTATTATTTGCAGGAGGTCTTTCCGAATGTCGTCATCGACGTCGATCTCCGGCTCCGGCAAGCATGGACCGACGCCGGCTATGACGCCGAGACGCTCGTCTCACCACGAACGCTCCCGAGAATCCGATTTGGGACGTGGGTTGGCGGCGACAGAGATGGTCACCCGCTGGTTACCGCTGAGGTCACCCGCGAAACCTTCCTCGACCTGCGCAAAGCCGCTTTGCAAGGTCTTTACGACGCCGTTGGAAACCTGTCACACCAGCTAACGATGACACGTCATGAGCAGACTGCTTCCGGCGAACTGGTGCACAGCATCGACAGACTTTGTCATGAAGTTTCAGGTGAAACGATCCTCCAATCCCGGCCCGAAGAACCCTGGAGACAGTTTTCACTTTTAATACAGAAAAAGATTCAGAACACATTTGACATCAAGGGATATACGGTTCCGTCAGAACTGAGAAGCGATCTCTGGACTCTGGCGCGGTCCCTGAACGAGATCGGGGCATCGCGAATCAGTCGCTCCGCCATCTTACCCGTCATCCGATTGGTCGATGTATTCGGATTTCACGGTGCTGTGCTCGATATTCGTCAGAACAGCGCGTATCATGATCGCGCTCTGATTCAGATTCTTGAGCGCGCCGGGCTGGCAGAGGCGCGATCGTTTGGTGAGTGGGACCAGGCGGACCGGCTCCCATTTCTGGAATCGGAGCTTGGATCCCGACGTCCATTTCTTGCGCCTGGCACATCCATCGGACCGGAGGCCGACGCCGTGCTTGATTGTTTTCGTGTGATCAAGGAGTACCGGGACCGGTACGGGATCCGAGGCATCGGGTCGCTGATTATTAGTATGACACGGGGTGTGGCGGATCTGCTGCTGATGTACCTGTTTGCGCGCGAGGTTGGATTGTGGGTCGAGACACCGGTGGGTCCTGCATGTCAGCTCCACGTCGTACCCCTATTCGAGACGATCGAGGATCTGGAAATCGCTCCGGCGGTTGTGCAGAAATACTTAGCCAACACTTTCACGCGAAGGAGCTTGGAATTGCAGCGAGAGGCAAGAAGCGGTTCCCGGCTGATTCAACAGGTCATGCTCGGCTACAGCGACAGCAACAAAGATTCGGGAATGTTGACGAGCCAGTGGGTGCTGCATTGTGCGCAGGAGGCAATCAGCAGTGTCGCGGACGCGACCGGTGTGCAAGTACGCTATTTTCACGGTCGAGGCGGGACAATCAGTCGCGGTGCGGGACCGACTCACCGGTTTCTGGACTCTCTGCCGCCGCACACGATTCGAGGCGATGTCCGTCTGACCGAGCAGGGCGAGACGATCGCGCAGAAATACGCCAATCAGCACACAGCCACGTTCAATCTTGAGATCCTGGCTGCGGGCGTCACAGGAATCTCGTTACGGCAGCAGAATCTGCGGGAGGCGGTGAAAGACGTGGCGCCACTGATGACAGAACTCTCCGAACTGAGCCGGGAGACATATCGCGGACTGCTGAAAATGGAAGGGTTTATCGACTTTTTCCGGTCTGCGACGCCGATCGACGCGTTGGAATTGAGCAGTATCGGTTCGAGGCCGAGCCGGCGAACCGGGCAACGCTCCCTTGCAGATCTGCGTGCAATCCCCTGGGTCTTCAGCTGGACGCAATCCCGTTATTATTTGCCGGGCTGGTACGGCATCGGCAGCGCATTGAAGGGTTTAAAAATCAACGATCCGACTGGATTTGAGCAGGTCATAAGAATACGTGGCTCGTCGCCATTTCTGCGATTCGTGTTAACGAACGCGGAAACGAACATCTCCAGTGCCGACCGCACGATCATGGAACTTTATGCGAGCTTATGTCCTGATGAGGAATGTGTTAAGTCTGTTTTTCATCGAGTTTTAGAAGAATTTGAATTAGCCGAATTGATGTTAAAAGAGGTGTTGGGCGGCGATTCAGCGAAGCGCCGGCCGCGATTTACGATGACGCATCGGATTCGTGCCGACGCGTTACTGGCTCTTCACACGCAGCAGGTCACACTCTTGCGGCAATGGCGAGCGGCTCTGGCGGCGGATGAAACCAGATCCGCGGACCGCCTGCTGGTGGACCTGTTGCTTTGCATCAACGCCGTCGCGAGCGGTTTGAGAACTACCGGGTGAACTTGGATCCATTTGGATCTCTTTGCGTTTCATTGACGTGTGACCGAGTTCGTAGTTAACTAACTGAACGCAGGGGAGCCTCTGGCTGAGAACTCCGGATGATTCCGGAGGACCCTTTGAACCTGAAACGGCTAATACCGTCGAAGGGAGCAATCCCCAGGGCGGTCCTGCGAATCGATCGCCATGACCACATCCGATTCGTTCAGCAGCCGGCGCATCTATGTTCCGGGAAACCTTTTCTCCGATATACGAGTCAGTTTGAGAGAGATCTCTCAGTCTCCCACCCGCCTGGGGGACGGCAGACTCGAAGAAAATGCGACCATCGGCGTTTATGACACCAGCGGCCCGTGGGGAGATCCGGCTTTTGCGGGAGATGTTCGAAACGGGCTGCCGCGACTCCGTGATCCCTGGATTCTGGGGAGAGCCGACGTCGAAGCGTATGAAGGGCGCGAAATCAGGCCAGTCGACAACGGCTATCTGAGTGAGGCGCACGCGCTCAGTGCGATGAAGAACGGCGCCCGCGGACAGCTCGAGTTTTTTCCGGGGCACAAGCGGTCGAACCTGCGCGCTTCGTGCGGTCATCCGGTGACGCAACTCTGGTACGCGCGTCAAGGGATCATTACTCGTGAAATGGAATATATCGCCATTCGGGAAAACCTTGGAATCGAACAGAAGCGCGCGGCGGCAAGCAAGATTGGTAACCGGCACCGAGGAATCCCGGATTACATCACGCCAGAGTTTGTTCGGGATGAAGTGGCGCGGGGCCGAGCGATAATTCCAGCAAACGTCAATCACCCTGAACTTGAGCCGATGGTAATTGGCCGGAATTTCCTGGTAAAAATCAACGCGAACATCGGGAATTCGGCGGTCGCATCGAGTATTGAGGAAGAGGTGGAAAAGATGCGCTGGGCCGCTCACTGGGGCGCGGATACAGTGATGGATTTGTCGACCGGCAAAAATATTCACGCGACCCGTGAGTGGATTATTCGGAACAGCCCGGTCCCGATTGGAACCGTGCCGATCTATCAGGCCCTTGAGAAAGCGGGCGGCCGCGCCGAAGAGCTCACCTGGGAAATCTATCGTGACACATTAATCGAACAGGCTGAACAGGGTGTCGACTATTTCACGGTGCACGCCGGGGTGCTGCTGCGTTTCATCCCGCTGACAGCCAATCGGAAGACCGGGATTGTGTCTCGGGGCGGATCGATCCTTGCGAAGTGGTGCCTGGCGCATCATCAGGAGAACTTTTTATATACGCATTGGGACGAGATCTGCGAGATCATGGCAGCGTATGACGTCAGCTTTTCGATCGGCGACGGGCTTCGCCCCGGATCGATTGCGGACGCCAACGACGAAGCGCAGTTTGCAGAGTTGAAGGCGCAGGGAGACCTGACCATGCGAGCGTGGGAATTCGGGGTCCAGGTGATGAACGAGGGGCCCGGCCACGTCCCGATGCATCTTATTCAGGAAAACATGGAAAAACAGCTCGAATGGTGCCATGAAGCCCCCTTTTATACTCTCGGACCGTTGACGACCGACATTGCGCCGGGCTACGACCATCTCACGAGCGCGATCGGAGCCGCGATGATCGGCTGGTACGGAACCGCGATGCTCTGCTACGTCACACCAAAAGAGCATCTTGGTCTGCCGGATCGAGATGACGTCAAGGCCGGCGTGATCGCGTACAAAATCGCTGCACACGCCGCGGACCTCGCCAAAGGGCATCCGAGCGCGCAAATCCGCGATGACGCATTGAGCAAGGCTCGCTTTGAATTTCGGTGGGAAGATCAGTTCAACCTGAGTCTGGATCCGGAAACTGCTCGTTCCTATCATGACGAGACTTTGCCGCAAGACGGAGCCAAAACTGCGCATTTCTGTTCGATGTGCGGGCCACACTTCTGCTCGATGAAAATCACCGACGACGTGCGGAAATATGCGGCGGAATTCGGATACGACAATCCGGTCGCGCAAGGCATGCGGGAAAAGGCCGAAGAGTTTGTGCGGACCGGCGGCGAGATTTACCGGTAAGCGGGAAACTGGCCAGCACACACAAGGGCGAGATTGGGCTGAGCCACACTATCTAACAGTAAATGAGCAATTGACAGCAAAAGCGAGTTCACCCGCCCAGGATCGCAATCGAGAGCGCAGGAGATTGGAGTTGTGACTCTGGGGTCGCCGGTCGTTTCGCCACTGATCAGAAAACTCCAGCTTCGGACACAATTTCTGAAAGCGCCTTGAGGGCGGCGGCTCCATTCAGCAAACCCACGGCATAGGCGCCGCCGATTCGTTGGTACCAGATGCCGCGGTTGGATCGTGGGTAGTAAATAAAGGCGATCTCCTCGAAAGTTTCACCTCGAACGGCTGGTTCTGCCTTGTGCTCTTCGACGAATTGCGAAAACGTCACCGCCCAGGGGTGGGTTCCATCAGGAAAGAGCTCGTGACCCAAAGCGTGCAATTCTTCGGTAGACGTTCGGCGCAGGGTTTTACGCGCGGCCTCTTTGCGCTGGCGTAATTTTTCTGCGAAGTCGGGCGATTCTGAAGTGTACATGTTAACAGAATAGTTTCGTTTTCCAAAAACCTACTCGGTAGCCCCCTGCGGTACTAACTCTCTATTGTCTAATAGACACTATGGATTGCCCTGTGGCAGTTCGCGCCGGCGGATTCAATCCGCCCTCGGTGG
>CAZMNG010000263.1:0-5956 GCA_964567505.1 uncultured Chthoniobacterales bacterium | reverse complement strand
CTCCGCCGCCCTCAGGACCGTAGCGGACGTTTTCTTCTGGCTGGCATTGATCCTTTTCGAGGCGAAAACGTTACGTCCCATGGTTGACTGATCGATCAGTAAATGAGTTCCGCGCCCGCGTCAAGTCCCGTCAAAGGGAGCGGAGACTGAGTTACGGCTCCGTGGTGAATCGTCTTGGAATTCGCTTGGCGCCTGACTCAAATAATGGCGTGCAAAGCGACCAGCCCAACGAATCCAAAAATGCCATAACAACCGCTTCGGTCGTTGCAAGCGGAAGCCTGGCCGCACTTAAGCTGCTTGTCGGCTGCCTGTCTGGCAGCCTTGGTCTCCTTGCCGAAGCCGCACATTCCTTGTTCGATCTCATCTCGACGTTAATCACTCTTTTGGTCGTTCGAGTCGCAGCCGTCCCCCCTGACAGCAATCATCCATATGGTCACGAACGCGCAGAACATCTCGGCGCACTTGCCGGCATGACGCTTCTGGCCGGCACCGGAGCTCTGATTCTCCATCACGCGCTCGACACTATCTTTCTTCATCCCGCAGCGCCAAGCGTCAGCTTCTGGGCGTTTGCAGTGCTTGGCGTATCGGCTGCAACCGACTTTTTCCGTGCTCGCGCCCTTCGAAAAGCTGCAGCCAGCCATTCAAGCAGTGCGCTCGCTTCAGATGCCGCGCATTTTGCGAACGACATGCTCGGAGCAGTCTCTGTTTCAGTCGGCCTGGCCGCAATCGCGCTGAAGGAACCGCTCCATTTGCCCGATTGGTTCGTTTCGCGTGCGGATGCTTTCGCGGCGCTGGCAGTCGGGGCGATCGCTTTCCGTTCTGTCTGGTCGCTCGGATCCCAGGCAGTCCGTGCGCTCATGGACGACGTTCCGATCGAATTGACCGATCGGCTGAAGAATCGGGTCGAATCGGTCGACGGCGTCGTTCGCGGCACCGTCGTTGTGCGACCCCGGTTCGTTGGGAATCGGCCTTTTGTCGAAGTAAAATTAGGCACGCTTCGCGGCACATCGTTGGAATCTGCGCATCAGCTCACCGAAATCGTCGAGAAAGAAATCAGCGCCGAATTAGGCGATGCCGAGGCAATCGTGCATGTCGAACCGGCGGCAACGCCCAACGAACCCCGCGCAGCCGGGGTTCGCGCCGTCGCGGACCGGCTGGGTCTGCGGGTTCACAACCTGAATATCTACCTTGTCGCACGCGAAACGTGGATCGAATTCGATTTGGAACTCCCGGACACCCTCTCACTGGCTGAGGCGCACCGGCACTCGGAGACTCTGGAAAAAGCGATCCTCAAAGAACTGCCCGGGCCCATCCTTGTGACCGTCCACTTGGAACCAAGAAGCGACGAACCGAAACCGGCGGTTCGACATCAGCCCTCCAGCCACCGGGTCGAAGAGGCGCTCGCGATCCTGCCCGAAGCTAGAAACGTTACGGTCCAAGATGTGCTGGCGACCGACGAAGGCCTGGTGCTAACGCTCAGAAAGCAATTCAGCGGCACGACCTCTCTTGCGCAGACGCACGAGCTCATGGCCGGCCTGGAACGCGCGATTTATGCCGCCGTCCCGGAAGTCGCGCGTGTCCACATCAATCCCGAGATCGAATCATAATGCAATTCGCTGCAGTTTTAAATCCGCATGGAACGGCGAACAATTCTAACAGCGGTTCATCGCGATAATTTCCTTGCGCATCTCATCTCTTGATATAGAGATGATCGCAGTGGGCACGCACGGAGCACATTTAAACGCTGATTCCAGCGATACTTCCGGAGCTCATCTCTGGCTGATTTTGATGAAAGCTTACCGGGCAATGTCACAAGTCGATGCCCGCAGCATCGCGGCTTCCGGCCTTGGGATATCCGATTTTGCGGTGCTCGAAGTGCTGCTCCACAAAGGGCAATTACCAGTCAATAAAATTGGCAAACATGTGATGCTGACAAGCGGTTCGATCACCACCGCAATCGATCGGCTCGAGAATAAACAACTCGTCCGCCGCAAAGCTTGTCCAGAAGATCGCCGGGTGACCTACGTCGCCCTCACAAAAGCCGGTAACACGCTGATCCGGCGGATATTCAATGTGCATGCAGAACGGCTGGAGACGCTCTTCGAGCCCCTGACGGTGACGGAGCGCTCAAGTCTGGGCACATTGCTAAAGAAGATCGGCAAACACGGCGAATCGCTGCTGACCGAAGTTGCGTGACCTGGCAAAAATTTTTACGACCTCCAATGTAAAACGCTCGGTGGCGTCCTGGGCTTCATCGGGATTACGGACCAGAGCAATATCTTCGTCGAACCGATCATCGGCGCGGCCTGCGGATGTCGATGCGATCGTCGCAAAAGCGAAAGAAACCGCGGCGGCGGCGGCCGCTTCGTGGTAGGAGGAGGATATATGGTGGTATTTGTGACCGGAGCGTCGGCGGGATTTGGCGCGGCAACCGCCCGTCGATTTGCGAAAGATGGTGCACGCGTCGTCGCTGCGGCACGCAGAACAGAACGGGTCAAAGCGCTCAATGAAGAATTCGGTAATCTGATTTTGCCGGTTACCCTTGATGTTCGTGACAAAGCGCAGGTCGAATCGGTCGTTACAGGCTTGCCTTCTGAATTCGCTGAAATCGATATCCTGGTAAACAATGCCGGGCTGTCGCGGAACCTGGAACCGGCGCATCGCGTCCCTCTCGAAGACTGGGAAGTGATGGTCGACACTAACATCAAAGGGCTGCTTTATTGCACGCGGCAAATTCTGCCGGGAATGGTTGCTCGCGGCCGTGGACATGTTGTCAACATCGGATCGGTTGCCGCCGAGAACCCGTACCCGGGCGGAAATGTCTACGGCGCCACAAAAGCGTTCGTGAGACAGTTTTCGCATAACCTGCGCGCAGATCTTCTCGGAACAGCTGTCCGCGTAACGGATATTGAACCCGGTCTTTCAGAGACGGAATTCTCGATTGTTCGATTTGACGGAGATGAAAAGCGCGCCGCATCGATCTACGCTGGAACAACCCCCTTGACCGCGGAAGACATTGCCGATGCCGTGCACTGGGTTGCCACCCGGCCCGGGCATGTGAATATCGATCTGATCTCGATGATGCCCGTCTGTCAGGCTTTCTCAGGCCTGGCCGTTCATCGCCGGGCAAACTAAAATTTAGGGTCGTGTCTGCACAATCGGCAATTGGCTTCGCAAATGCCGATTGTGCAGACACGACCCTCCCCGGCGGCGCTCGGGACGGATATCTCGACGACTCCAAGTTCCGCGGTCCGGAACACCCGGAAGTCATCAATTGAAAATCGACTACAAATTGCGAGAGAAATCCCCTCCAGCTACTTGACGGACTAATTCGGACATCTCGGCACTTCTCTGTCACCTTCCCCGTTCAAATACTGCCAGGATTTGCTCCGCATCCTCGGCGTGAAGCAGGTCACGGCGGAGCCTGTCGTCGCGGAAGACTCGCATCAGCATCCCGACAAGGCGCAAATACTCCAGGTCCATCGCTTTGGGAATTCCGACCAGGATGACAAATTGAATCGGAACATGGTCGTCCAGGACCGGTTCTGTTGTCCGCCCCAGCCCCATCACCATCTTCGTGACCGCTGACGTCCGGACGTGCGGCAGTGTCAGACCAAATTCGAGATTGACTTTCCCGACGGCTTCCCGGGCACGCAGCGTGCCCGCAAACTCCTGCCAATTCGAAATTCTGAAATCCCCCCGTAACGTCTCTACAACCTTCTGCAGGGCTTCGGCTCGCGATCGCACGTTAAGGTCGAGGAGAATATTCTCAGGTAGCAGCGTGCCACGGATTCGCATCATATCGCGCTCCCGCTCCACCGAAGCTTTGAGCCGAGAATATCGGCAAACGTAAGATTTTTCGGCAGGAGTAACGGGAGGGTGGCGGAGGCCGGTCGCACCGTCACAGCATCGGTCGGGCGGAGTTGAATCGGATCCTGGCCGTCAACGCTGGCGAACAGATGCTGGTTGCCACCGCTCGGAACCAGCCGGATCGTTGAGCGGTTCGAGACGATAACGGAACGATTTGTCAGGACATGCGCGCAGATAGGAGTCACGACAAAAACCCCGGAATCCGGCATCGCAATAGGCCCACCGGCTGAGAGTGAATACGCCGTTGATCCCGTTGAGGTGGCAATGATCAGACCGTCGGCATTGTACTGAGTCAGGTGTGTTTGATCGATGTAGAGATCGAGGCGGATGAGCCGGGAAAATTCCCCGCGCGAGACCACAACGTCGTTCAAACCGATCTGCGAATGGACGATCTCCCCTTTTCTTTCAACGTTCGCCAAGAGAAGTGTCCGATCGTCCACCCGGTAATCGCCCGTTGCAAGCGCCTTCGCGGCCTCTGCATACTCGGGTCCGCCAAAGCAGGTCAGAAAGCCGAGCGACCCGAAGTTAATCCCCATTACCGGTTTCATTTTACCCCGCAAATCACGAATGAGCCGTAAGAGGGTCCCGTCGCCGCCCAGCGCGACGAAAATGTCCACACGCTTGTAAAGGTCATCCAGCGGATAACCTTCCGTGCCGGTTAATTTAGCGGCGTGCTCTTCGAGAAGTACATTGATGGAATGCGCGGCGAACTCCTGCAGCAGGCCTTTGAGCGAAGCCGCAGCGCCCGATTTTCGCCAGTGTGCATAGATGCCGAGGCTTAACGAAGACATGCTAAGAATTCCCTATTGCCTTTGGCACCGGTTATCGGCGATTCGATCACCCCGATCCATTCCCGCTGCAACTGCTCGCCCACAAAGTCCCGGATCTTGGCGACGCTGCGCCGGCGCGCATGATCATCGCGGACTATCCCCCCTTTTCCTATTTGCCAGGGCTCCGATTCGAACTGCGGCTTGATCAATGCGATCACCACTCCTCCCGTTTCCACGCACGAGAAGATAGGAGGCAAAACCAGTGTGAGCGAGATAAAAGAAACATCGACCGTCGCAAGCTGGACGCGGGTCCCAATTAACTCCGGGCTCAAATAACGGGCATTTAATCCTTCCCTTGCGTCGACTCGATCGTTGGCGCGAATCTTCCAGGCCAATTGATTGTGCCCGACATCGATCGCGATGACTCGCCCGGCGCCCCGCTGAAGCAGGCAATCTGTGAATCCGCCGGTCGAAGCACCGACATCCAGGCAGACCAGATCAGTCGGAATAATCGCGAAATGGTCCAATGCCGCTTCCAGTTTGTACCCGCCGCGCCCAACATATTTTTCTGCTTCTACAACCCGAACAGTCGCGTTGGATCGAACCAACGTGCCGGGCTTGTCGATCACGATCTCTTCGACCAGGACGTGCCCGGCGAGAATGGATCGTTGAGCACGCTCTCTGGAGTCGAAATAACCGCGGTCCACCAGAAATCGATCGATCCTGATCCGCTTCGGCTTCTCCATTTTTGATCTAAACCATTTCGAAGTTCGATAAATTTAAGACTTGATAAACAATCAAATCAGCCAAATCTATGCGATTCTTGCTTTCCGAATCCGTCTATGTCGTCTGAAGAACTCAAAGAGCAAATAAAAGAGATGCTTGTCACAAATCTAATGCTCCGGACGCCAAAGGAGGAGATTGCGAACGATTTGCCATTGTTCGGAGCCGATGGCCTCGGATTGGATTCGATCGACGCCCTGCAACTGGTCGTGAGCATGGAGAAAACATTCGGCGTCGGCGTCCCAAATTCCGACGTCGCGCGGGTCGCCCTTGCGACGGTTAACTCAATCCATGACTACATCCTCGAACAAGGCGGCAGACCGTTACACTAACCTGCCACCGTTTCGGCTTCGTTGACCGCATCGAGCAACTGGCGAAACCGGCCAAAATTGCGACGGTGCGAACCCGCAACCAGCCGCGGAAGATTCGTTAGCTCCGCCTCGTTCAATTCCTGCTTCAGTGCCCCGCTCGCCCGCAGTGGCCTGATCTCGAGCAAATCGGAAAAGCGCTTGTTCAGGCCTTGAACCGCTTCC
>CAZMNG010000262.1:0-5956 GCA_964567505.1 uncultured Chthoniobacterales bacterium | reverse complement strand
CATTCAGCGCGATGCCGGCTGATGAATTCTCAGCCAGCATGCTCCATCGTTCCTCACTCGCGCGCAGAGCCTCTTCAGCTTTCCTGCGATCACTGTTTTCCTGGATCAGATCAGCGTACAGTCGCGCGTGATCCAAGGAGATCGCCGCCTGCGAGGCCAGCAGTTCCAGCATCGCCAACCGCTTGGTCGTGAACACGCCGGGCGCCAGGTTATTTTCCAGATAGAGCACGCCCATCAGTTTTGCCTGCTTCACCAGAGGCAATGAAAGAATAGATCTGGGTCGCTGCTGGCGAACGTATTCGTCGTCCGAGAACGGATTCTGCACCGCGGCGTCGTCCAGAATCACGCTCTCCTGAGTTCGGATGACGTAGCGAAGCAGCGAGTCGGGCAAATCGGAGGAGGTTATCGGCGTCTGTTGCAGCCGGACCTCGACCGCGTCGCGGCTGGTCGTGGCTTTCGCAGCAATGCGCTGCTCTTCGCCATAGGGCAGGATCAGAAGACCGCGCTCAGCTCCAGCATGCTCGACCGCAATGACCATCAGCATTTGGACCAACTGCTCCAGCACAATCTCGCCGGAGACTGCTTGCGAAACTTTCATTACCGTCCCCAGGTCCAGCTGCTCAAGGGGTGTTTCGATGGTAGCACCGGAAGAGAGAGTTCGTTCCTCATGCGGCAGAGCGTAATCCTGATCTATCTGCCGCACCTTGCCGAGCGCCCCCCAGCGAACATAGCAGTAGCGCGCGTTTCTAATGTAAGTCTGGGCGATTGTCTCGAAGCCGCGCGCGGCGTAAAACCGCGCAGCGACCTCATGGGCAATCGCTTCGTTTTGGATGAAGCCGTTCTTCCGTGCCGATCGAATGGCCTCCTCATACAGCTGCATTGCGTCGAGAGTGCGACCCTCAATGCGAGCGACCTCCGCCAAAACCAGGGTGTACTTGTCAAGAAATGTATCCGGACAACTCTCGACCCATTCCCGGAGCCACTTCAGGGATTGCTTAACCGATTCGGCCATTTCGAAACGCTGCTCCGCATCGCATGTTTCGTAGAGCGCCGTGGCTGCCAATGCGCTGTAGTAGTAATAATCGACTGACTGGATATGTTGTTCTGACCACCAGAGCAGCGCCTTCGCCTTTTGGGCCGCCAGAATCGCAGCATCGTAATCGGCAAAGATGTACTGCAGCTGTAATTCAAGTGTCCAGTAATGAAAAACTGTGAAGGGCTTCCGTAGCACAAATTTGGCTTCAAAGCTCTGCTCATTGAAACGGGGATTGGCAACGCCAGTGGACACGTCTGATTCACCGCGTACGGCAAGAATGAATCGTTGTTGGCATTGGGGGATGCCGTCCTCGTCGCGGAACTTGACCTTACGCACGAAGTCGATGCCGTTCTGCGATTCACGCCAGACCTCGTCGAGCCGAACTCCGCGCAATATCAGCCCCGTTATCAGGTGGTGCCAGCTGAAGGACGCAAACACCATGTCATGGCTCTCCACACCGGCATCGATCGCAAGTCGGATAAAGTCGATTGCTGATCCAATCGGCTGGGTCCAGAGCATCGCCCGCTGCATGCAGAAGTACACCTTCGTCTTGTAGTTATTGAATCCGTATCTCTCAATCAGACTACAAGCCAGCTTCCCGAAACGGTATCCGTCGGTGTAACGATGGAACACTGGGCCAAGGATCGTCGCCAGTTCGGCATACCCATGCGTGGAAGCACCGGTCGTCCCATACTTCAGAGTTGCGTTCACCATCTGGCAAAAGAACAGATACATCAGATTGATGTCTGTATTGAATGCCGATGCAGCGATTACGGAGAGTACGTCCATGGCAGCCTGCATTTCGGGGTCAGTCATCAACGGCAGGTCAATGAGGCTTTCGATGGACCGATTCCCGAGTTGCTGGTAAATCCTGTCACACTCATTTTGCACATGCTCGCGCGTGGGATGGGCCGGCATTTCGATGCCGAAAAGCCGCAGGCATTCAAGCCCGCGCTCGACCGCCTGCCGGTACTCCGCCCTCATCAGGTGGAGGAGGATTCTGAGGCGGAACGCCGCCACCTTGTCGACTTTCGAGTTCGCTCGATCAAGCAACCCGGCAATCAAGCCTTCAGCTTCATCGAAATTTCCGTTCAAGTATTCGGCCTCTGCTCGCTCCAGCCATAAGCCGAACGCAAGTTCGTATCTGCGTTCCCATACATTGGATCCAACTAAACCCATCCCCGTTGAAAGATAAATACATGCCGGCGCGTAAGCCGCCGATGCCTTGGCTTTTCTTCCAGCGCGAAGATTCAGCTCCGCCACCAGTTCTTTCTCCTGGAGATCCGAAATCAGGGCACAGCCCGAATTGAGCTGATTTACAACATCGAAAATGTTGGCCTCGCTCTCTTCCGGGGTCATTTTTGCAATGAGCGAGCGACCGATTTGCAGATGGAGCCGGGCGCGCGCGTCTTCGGGAATTAGCGCGTAAGCCGCCTCCTGGACCCGGTCGTGCACGAACAGGTAAGCGTTGTTCTGGAGGTAGACCAGCCCTGCCTGCACGGCTTCCTGGAACACCGAGTGGAGTGCGCCCTCTGAATCCTCGCGCACGATACCCAGGAGAGCGGTCCCCGCGCTGTTGCCAAGGCAACCAAGCTGCCTCAGCACTTCCTGGGTGTTTTCAGGCAGGCGACCCAGCTTCCCAGCCATGAGATCCACCACGTTGTCGGTGAAACCCCGGGTGTGAATCCGGGCCAGATCCCACTGCCACGCCGTTTTGCGGGCGTCGAATTCTAAAAGGTGCTCTTCGGCGAGCGCGGTGAGGAACTGGATCGCAAAAAAAGGGTTGCCGGCAGTTTTTTCGTGCACGAGCCGCGCCAGGGCTTCGGAGCGTACCCGCTCACACCGGAGCGCATCTGCGATAAAGTGGTTTACATCCGTGAACGAGAGAGGCTTGAGAACGATCTCGTCCACGGTGACTCCGGCTTTGCGGATCGAGCGAAGCGTTGGCATCAGAGGATGAGATGGGCTGACTTCGTTGTCTCGATATGCGCCGACGATCAGGAGGTGTTTAACATCGGGATGACTGAGAAGATGTTCAATGAAGCTTAGAGTCGCGACATCAAGCCACTGAAGGTCATCCAGAAAAAGGGTCAGCGGATGCTCTTTCCGAGCAAAGACGCAGAGGAACCGTGTGAGCACCGCTTGAAACCTGTTCTGAGTTTCTTGAGGAGGGAGCTCTGGAACAGGCGGCTGTTTGTCGATAATCAGTTCAAGCTCGGGTATAAGATTGACGATGACCTGCCCGCTGGGCCCCACGGCTTCCCGGAGCACGTTCCGCCAATGGCCCATTTCATCCTCGCTCTTGCCCAAGATCTGGCGGACCAACGTCCGGAACGCCTGTGCTAGCGTGGCGTACGGAACGTCCCGCCTGAGTTGATCGAATTTTCCGGCAATGAACATGCCGCGCCGTGAGACGATCGCTTTCTGCAGTTCGTTGACAACCGACGATTTGCCGATGCCGGAATAACCGGCTACCAGCGCCAATCTGGAGATTCCGCGGGTGACAACGCTCTCGAAGCCGTTGAGGAGCACCTTGACCTCCCGGTCACGACCGTACAACCTCTCGGGCATCCAGAGCCGGCCTGACGCATCGTGAGTTCCTAGAGAAAACGAATCGACGTGTCCGAGCTTTTCCCATTCTGCAAGACATCGCCGAAGGTCGGCTTCGACGCCGGCCGCCGTCTGATAGCGTTCTTCAGCGGTCTTGGCCAGCAACCTCATGACGATGGCTGAAATCGTTCCAGGGATCCTCTTGATGAGTTCATCCGGCGGCATTGGCGACCTCGCAACGTGGCAGTGGATCCACTCCATGGCGTCAGAGGCGCTGAACGGAACCGAACCCGTGAGCATTTCGTAAAGCGTAACCCCATAGGAGTAAAGGTCACTGCGAGAGTCGGTCGAACGATTCATCCGTCCGGTCTGTTCGGGTGCCATGTAGGCTAAAGTTCCCGCGATGAACTCGGGAGCGTCGGGAGATTGGCGCTCGCGTGGCAGCCGCGAAGCGATCCCGAAGCCCATTAGCCAGACCCTGCCGGTAGCGGGGTTAACTAGAACATTGGCAGGCTTGATGTCCTTATGGATCATGTTGCGCTGATGCATGTGGCCGATCGCTGCCGCAAGGCTGATCGCCCGACGCAAGGAGGACCCTAAGTCCGGTGGTTGACCTATGAGTTTATCAAGGGGGATACCACCGGGATCCTCCAACACGAGCACAGGACGGTTCCAGTGGAACGCGATTGCAATCGGTCGCGCAGCCCACGCCGGGTCGAGGTCCTCTTTGAGAGAATATTCATGTTCCAATCGCTTTAGACTGTCCGGCCCGGGTTCCTCCTTGGCCGGCGCGAGCACGAGAACCTGCGATGAATCTTCGTCACTACGTCCGCGATAGAGGATTGAGTCCTCATCTCTTCGCAATGGCTCGAAGACGTGTCTTGACAGTTCAATCACAGTCGAGCCCTCTGTCGCACGCAAATTACGATCCCCTCACCTAACCACGTCCGCTCTCGATTGTAAACGAAATGAGCTCGCATTCGTCCGCACAATGAGGTGCTGCAACTGCGAGTCTGTCGCATGACCAGTGAGCGACCAAGATCTTGTCCCCATTCAGCGTCGTTTTCCCTGCGTGGACATTCGGGATACCCGATAACCGGACGCGAACCGCGCTAAGCCCGAGACCCATAAGGTGGTCTACCGTTGTTATTATCGGCGGTATCTCCAATGTTCGACCTGTCCCTCCTCTCCTCATTCTCAACGGGCACGCTTAGTTAGCATCTCGGCCAGAACGTTGTCGTGGGTGCGCCGCGCCATCTCTCCGAATTCAAAGACCTCTTTCAAAGTGAAGACCAGTGACTCGATCGCGCTACGCTCGGCCCGTGCCTGTCGGTAAGGCCGACTCTTCCATTGGTGCGCCTCGATGAGGTTCTTGCCTTTGGCTCCGCTGATGCTGACCACTTTAATCCCAAGGCCCAGCACTCCCTCTAGCCCCTCCTGACTGCTATAGCCATCATCGGCGCTGGCCATCGAAGGAATGACTTTGGTGTTGGTGATCTGCTCCTTGACCATCGGAACAAGGTGCGGGCTGTCGGCCGCGTTGCCCCGAGGCAACACCAGCGCGGTGACAAAGCCCCCCGCTGCGTGCCAATTGCGGGCGGTAACCCACCACGGTGTTCCATCCTCCTTTAACGATAAAAGAGGCGTCCGAGTCGCTCAGGCTGATGATCTTTTCTGCCATAGGCACTTCTTCCTGCTCCGTGACTCGTCTTTCGCAGACGTTGGCGGCCTGTTCCAGCGCTGCCAGATTCTCGCTCAGAGTGCTGGCGGGCGGCAATTCCAGCCCAAGATGTTCGAGCCAGAGTGTGAGCGTGATGGACTCCTCCAGTAGCAAGCGCGTCGGTCCTGTTTGAACTTCACGGGAGTGCGTCGCGATGAGCTCGCGAAAAGTTGAGACCGAAAAACCCTGACGAACGGCTGACCAAATCAGAATCTGTTTATCCGCGGCTTTCGTAAGTTGCTCAGCCTTAGCCGTGCACCCGACACGGCTCGAACGTGTAACCTACAGTTCCGTAGACTGTCGCTCTATCCAGTTGAGCTACGGGTGCTTTCACTGCGGAGGTTGACCATATGGCACAACCTGTCTTTGGCAAGACCAAAAACGAGGACGCAACGTTCTTCACACGGCGTCGGCCGTCGCCTCGATTTTTGAAGATCCAGATCGTGCGCGAACGCGAGGGTCCTCCAAATCCGCAAATCGCAACCTGGAACTTCGAACTCGAAACTTCGAACCTCGATCTCCGCCCGGCATGCGTAACCGCCTTACATCCCGTCCAGACGATCGTAGAATGTTTGGCTTGATTCGTGGAGGTCATCGAAGAGTTCGCCAAGAGCGGTGTAGCACTCGATCCAAGCGGGATTTGGAGCGAT
>CAZMNG010000261.1:0-5962 GCA_964567505.1 uncultured Chthoniobacterales bacterium | reverse complement strand
TGCCGTGCCGGTAGAAAAGTTTACGGTGTTCGTTTGAGCAGAACTTGCGGTTCTTGTCCTGACCTCGCGTCGGCTGAAACATCTTCGCGCAGTAGTCGCATGGTCGTGGATCAAATTGCGTCATGCCGCCCCTCCCAGGTATTGCTTCAGCACGGTCGGAAACCACATCCAACTCGTCGCTGGCCGTTTGCCGTCTTTCGCCATTTTCGTGAGCGCTCCCGCCAGCAGGTTCGTGTCGGAATTCCCCATGTCGAGGCAGGATCGCAGAATCTTGTCGTCTGGTTTCCCCGGTAGTCGGTGAGCATCGGGGTAGGTCGTTAGTGCTGCCCTTACCCATTCCCATGTTTCGAGGTTCTTCGCTGCCTGTGGATCGGCGGTCCGCACCTTGCCGTTCGCGAACTCATGGAGTTTCTGCTTGATTTCTTCAATCGTCGGCGGCTCAGGGGAATCCCTGGTGTCTACAGGTGTAAGAGCCGCCGATAGAGGTAGAATACAAGTATATGCTTCTTCTTCTGCTTCTGCTTGCGTGATGTTACGAGTTTGCGTCACGGAATCCGTGACGGTTACGTGTGACTCATGTGACGTAACGGCGTTACCCAGCGTTACTCTTTTTCGATCACGGTATCTCTTGGCTCGCTCAGCGGCAGTATAATCTTTTTCCCTGTATTTTATATAGTTTAGAATCAAAAATCCGCCGTCAACACGAATCATTCGCCTACCATCGAAGTCTTTGGACCTACTGTCCGAATCCGGACTACCCAACCTTACTAACGCCTCTAGCCCTTTATCCTTATCGACCATAGCGCGATTGATGATGCCAGAACTGGCAGCCGGAACAAACCCGTACCAACCGGGAGGGGCAATAAACCCAGTGTATTCAATCTTCCCAATCTCGATTTGACGCTGTGGTTCCGTAAATTCACGCGGCTCAGCCATCAGTAAAGAAGTAATAAAAACCTCCCTACAGTCCCGCTCAACCCACAGGGTAGAGTTCAGCAGGCCGGTGTCTAATTTTACAAACGGCATAGGATTATTATCATCACTTCCGTCACGCCGTGTCAATGTTGCGGGCGCGAAAATTCTCGGCACCGTAATTGACTTTGATCGTTGAGTGGGCTAATCTGAAGTTGCGAGCTTTTTGATTAACCCGCCTGTTCCGATGGCGGGCAAGCCAATCACGGTCCGCTCCAGATTACCCCCATACTTCCATAAACGCAAGCCTTCTGTCACAATAGCCCCATGTACGCGCAGGCTATCGTAGACGAACGGATCGAGAAGGTTCAAAAGCAACTCGGATTCAAACTCGAATACCACACCCCAGAGGAGTGTGATGAGTTCGAGAAACAGATGGCGACCAAGTATCAGGACGCCTACGTGTTCGCGCAACGCGCCGCGCAGGGAGTCAAAGAGCCAGTGCAAGCCTTCCAGACCGCGCTCCTCCGCGTTCTCGCCAATCCCCAAGACCAAAAACTGAGCACCGACGAAGTGCGCTGGATGCAGAACGAACGAGCCATCGTGATGTGCGATGCAGCGTATTTTCTGACCCGATACTACTGGATTCTGAGCGACATGGGTGTGCTCCAAAGATTCCGTTTTCGGTCGGGCCAAAAAATACTTTTCAACGTCATCGCAGAACTTGAGTCGATGCGGATCGCAATCGAGATTCTACTCGCAAAGGCCCGTCAATTGGGCATGACAACACTGGTGGCCGGTCTGCTGCTACTCAAAGGCATGTTCTCCCACGGCTCATCGTGCGTCACCGCTTCTGCCGATTCCGACAAGACACGCGAGATGGTGCAAAAGATTTTCATGGCCTACGACAAACTTCCCTGGTGGCTGCGGACGGCGTACACGAAGCGGTCAGAATCGGACAAAGGGTACTTAAAATTCGGTTCTATTGACGCTGGCATCATGTTCCAACACGGCGAGCAGACCAACCCTATCGCAATGGGGACGACCGTGACCGGCTACCACCTGTCGGAAGTGTCGAGTTATGGAGACCCCGAAAACCTGATTGAAGTCGGCCTATTCAAAGCCGTTCACCCGTCTCCGCGAATTTTCGGCGTGCTCGAATCCACCTGTAAGGGTGACACTGGCTGGTGGCATGATTCCTACTGGGACTGCAAGAGTGGATGGTCACGCGGCGAGTCTCGGTTGATGGCCCTATTTCTGCCCTTCTACTGCGCGGAGGATATGTACCCGAACGAAACAGAACGCGCCGCACACCCGATCCCTGAGAACTGGAAACCGGGTGAAGAAACGCGGCAGATGATAGCTGAATCCGCGATGTACGTCCAGAGCAATCCAGTGCTTGCGAAGGTGTTGATGCAGGGCAGTGAACACTGGCAGATGCGCCCCGATCAAGCCTACTACTGGGAGTGGAATTTCAACTCCGCGAGGCGTCGCGGCGCAGAGCGGCTGTGGTATCAGGAAATGCCGCACACCGACCGGGCCGCGTTCCAGGGCAGCTTCGATAACGTGTTTGGCAAGGAACTGATCGCGGAGGTTTTCACGGAGCGAGAAACCGCGTACGACGCCTACGCGATCACCGGACAATCCATCGAGGAGCGGCATCTGCCGGACGATGACGAGATCGACTATACCGAGGTCCGCGTGCCGATAAAATGGGCGTCCCGACACGGCGAAACCTACCACTGGGAACTGGTGCCGATTGAGTGGGAGGAGCCGTTCATGGAACTCGCGGACATCCGCGAGTGCGAAAGCCACATGGGGAATTTCTTTGTCTACCACCCACCAGAACCAGGGTTCGATTATTCCATCGGCATCGACACATCGACCGGCCTTGGCGACGACGGCACAGTGATCGCGGTATCGCGTCGGGCACGCACTGAACAGGAGCAGGACATCCAAGCAGCCGAGTTCCGCGACAACCGCGTTTCACACGTCGAAGCCTTCGCCTGGGGCGCGGCAATCGCAGCCTACTACTCGCGGTATATGTCGCAAGAGTGGAACTGCCCGGTGCCGTATCGCAATCCGTACATCGCCATCGAACAGATCGCGGCGGTGGGCGACACCTGCCAGTTGCAGATGCGGAAAATGGGGATCTCGCGCTTCCACAAGATGACGCGCTACGACTCCAAGCCGCAAAAAATGCGGAAGAAGGACGCCCACAAAGAGGGCTGGTACACCTACGGTTGGTCGCGGGCAATGCTGACCGACTCATTCGTGATACTGGTGCAGAACAAGTGGTACAAAATCAACTCACCGTTCACGATCTACGAAGCCGATCACTGGGAGGTCCACTTCACGGCGGGCGGCGAGAAAGAAAAATTTGAGCACCAAGCAGACTGCACTGACGATGGCCTGTTTGCTAACGCGATGGCGGCGTTCTGCCCCAACGATACCCGTAGCCTTGCGGAACGAACAGCCAAGCAGTTCCGTGGCGAACAAGGTCAAAAACCGCCCCGACTCGACATGGGAGCCACTGAAACCGGCATGTTTTCTCCGCAACAGCCCGCAATTGTGCGCCCTCGCGGAAACCGCTTGACATCCGGCCTGTTTACGGTCTAACGTTAGACGTATGGCGGTGGCAAGTTGGAGCACGCAGGACGAACTGGAATTCATCAAAGATTTAGTGCTTGGTGGCAAGGTGCAAGCGCTGCGAAACTACCGTGAACTGGTAGAGTCGGGGTGCCGCGTATTCCCACCGCCGATGGACAGCGCCAGAATCCGGTCATCGCTTCAGGCCGCCTGCGCGGTGTTTGAACCGCAGATCCAGCACAAGGACATCATTGGCTAACAAACACAAGCCGCTTCCACTGGCAACGATAAACATCGCGTTGCTTTGGGTGAAGGACGAGATCACAACCAAGGACTTGCAGGAGATGCTTGCGTCCAAGAACGTGTCGTATTGCGTCTACACGGTTGGCATTGCACTTCGTGATGCAGTGAGGCACGGGATTTTGAAGGTTGGAAAATAAGGGAGGCCAACAGTGGCAGTCACATTTGAGACATCAGGCAAAATGGAGCGTGGAAGCTCCTACTGGTTCGACACAGCAGACATCGACATCGACGCCGACAATAACGGGCGACACGTCCTCCCCGACATCAAGTGTCTGATCGAATCAATCAAGCAGGACGGGCAGCATACACCCTGTACCGTCCGCAAGAACGGGCCACGAGCCATGATGGTCGATGGGCACTCACGCTGGCGGGCAATCTGCGAGATCAACAAGGGCCGCAAGGCGGAGGACCGGCTGAAGGTGTGGTGCGTGTACTTCCAGGGCAACGAAGTGGATGCGCTGGCAGTGGGCTTCCGGCAGAACCGCGAACGCAACGCGCTCACTCCGGTTGACGAAGGCTACTTTGTGACGCGGATGCTGCGCTTCGGTCGGACGATGAAGGACGTTGCGGCGATCTGCCACGAAGACGAATCATGGTGTAAGCAGCGAGCCTCCCTTGTGTCGCTCACCCCTGAAGCGCAGGAGATGGTGGGCGACGGTACGATCAAGGTATCGGCTGCGGTCGCCCTCGCTAAACTCGCGGCAAACGAACAGAAGCGGATGCTGAAGGAGGGCGGCAAGATCACGGCATCAAGTATCCGCCGCGCCACCGCCGACCAATCGCCACCAGAACGGAAAAAGAAAGTCACACTGAAACAGATTTACGACATCCTGCACGACATCGTTGGACACGACAAGTATCCAGTAGGGATTTCCGCCAAGTGTTCCAAGGATCAGTTGTGTCAATGGCTGATGGATGAGATCGACGGTGCAGAGCCACGATTGGCGGAGGCAGAGGATTCACCGTCAGCGTAAAAGACATGAGCGCCGCATACGCAGAGTTCCTGGAACAGAAGGCACAGTCCGGCGAAGGTTGCGGTTTCGATCCGGTCTGGATACCATCGTTCCTGTTCGACTTCCAGTCCGCACTGGTGGAATGGGGCTGCCGCAAAGGACACGCTGCGATCTTCGCGGACTGCGGCCTCGGCAAGACGCCGATGCAGTTGGTTTGGGCCGAGAATATCGTCCGCAAAACTGGCGGCCGCGTTCTAGTTATCACCCCATTGGCGGTAGGCGCACAGACCATCCGGGAAGGTGAGAAATTCGGAATCGAGTGTCGCAAGGCAACCGAAACGAAGATTCACGCCGGGATCAACGTCATCAATTACGAGCGGCTGCATTACCTGAAGCCAGAGGACTTTGAGGGCGTGGTGTTGGACGAATCGAGCATACTGAAATCGTTCGACGGCCAGCGGCGCTCCGAAATAACTGAGTTCATGCGGACGCGACCTTACCGACTGTTATGCACGGCGACGGCCTCACCGAACGATTACATCGAACTGGGAACCTCTAGCGAGGTGCGGTCATGGTGGCTATTGGAATCATTGGCCTCTACTACCAGCGTCAACAGGTGCGACTGATGAAACCGGACGCCATCAAGAAGTTTCACCATTGGCCACTAATCTTTATGATTACACTCGCAGCATCTTCATGGATTCCCTATGTATTGCTGCCGGACGACCTTCCCGAATGGCCAGACCCCAAGCCTTATGTTGTTCAATACGGCGTCGGCCAAAATGATTGCTTAGTGGTTGTGAATGGCGACAGATTCCTGAAGTACCGGGCACACTATCGGTTGGCATCAGCGTGCTACATCTACGACGGGATAGGCGATCTACTGGATGTTCCGCAACTGCAAACCAGCAAAGCATACGACATCAGAGTAGGTGCCATGGCATTGCGTGCAGTTTGGGGGGCCAGTTTCCCAAAATATCTTTCCGAAAAAGGGCCGATCCTTTCAATGAACCATGTTGTTTTGATGCTGCCAATTGGTGTGGTTCCAGGGGAGTTCTCAACACTCCGGGAAGCCAAGGCCATGGGGGTAAAAATCGTTAACGGAGGTTCAAATTCCATGAGTGTGTTACCCCAGCCGCGCTAGCCTTCAGGCTGCGAATAGTTCACTTAGCTTCCAGACGTGATTTGCAATACCAGCTTCCATC
>CAZMNG010000260.1:3759-5964 GCA_964567505.1 uncultured Chthoniobacterales bacterium | reverse complement strand
GCAACGATGCGCCCGGCGTACATAGCCAATTCGCTATCCTGATCGATCATAAGAGGATCAAGAACTCTTGCCAGGAATCGCACAGTTCTTGGTTTCCAGCGGGCGCCGGATGAGTACACAGGCAACAAGGGATCCGGTTCGCTTTATTAGTCGGCTCCGAATAATGAGCCCTGTGTTTTACCCAAAGCCCAGACCGCATGCGGTGCCACATATTTCAAAACTGCATCAAAAACTCGCCCGCTCTCCTTGAATTCGGATTCGAGCGGGCGCCTGTTCTCCGACCCCACGCTTCGAGACACAAAATTGTAAAACGCTATTCTTGACCAGAACTCCTTGCGCTCCTGTGTATTCGCTTCTGCATTCTTCCGTCCGGAACAGACTTCGAAAAGCCGCGTAAATGTCCAGTCCTTTCCACCATCAATCCACCATTGAACTCCGAGGGGATCGTCCGCTGTCGTATTGCAGGTCGATTCTAAAAGGAACAATGCTCCTTTGAGCGGATTGTCCTCATTTGCGTAATCTAGGCCAATTCTGACCAATTTCGCTTCCACTATCTCTGCAAGCATTAAGAGGCCCTCCGGTCCGCCCGGACCTCTGTCGGCATGCTGATAATCTTGCAACCAGGGTTTTGCTGGTTAAAAATGCGCCTGGCGGTGAAGGAATCACTCGCAGGTACAGTTGTTTTTTGTTGTACGGAGTTCCCTTTCAGTAACCGAAAAGCAATCTGGTATTTTTTCATTAGTATTGCACTAAGTTCCGGGAACCATGATGCGGTCGGGTCGATCATCCCTCCGGCGCGTGGACCGACTTATTCGTGGTTAGTTGAACTCGATGAGATCCGTGACCTTGTTTCAGATGGACAAACTGCGATCATTGGCGCGCTAATCGTCACGACGATCCCGTACTATTGCGACCCCCAGGCTAAACGGGTTTGGCTGGACCGCGGCCGGAAAATCCGGCAGGAACGTAAACTGAAGTGGCTCGTGCTGCACCACGAACCTCCCGTGCTGCGTAAGTCACCTGGTGGAGAGGAGAGGGAGGCGGACGCGCTTCTGCGAGTGTATGCTCCGGATTATTGGCTTTCCGGCCATATTCACGATCTGCCATATGAGCTCGGAGGGAAGTGGGTTCATTTGATCGGGGAGACGCTGGTGTTTATGCCGGGTCAGGTGCCAAAGGCGTCCTGGCCAAATCATGTGGAACTCGATTTAGGAAGCGGGCGGATCTCTTGGAGGACGACGCGGTATAGCGGGGAACTCTTGGCACGCGCCATCGAGGAACAGATGGTCCGAGCGACTCCCCGATCGTAATCCAAGTCCGAGCGAGCAGGTCAAAGAGAATCTCGCCACCTTATCGACGATGAAAAACAGGAGGAGAATGCGATTGACCAACAATATCGGGAATGTAACCCGAAAATTGCATATTAAGCCAAAGACGGCAAGCGTGTTGCAAGGCCAAATTAGGGTCCAAGTCCACGATCTAGTGACGAATCGATTAGCGGAGACTAGAACTAGAACGGCGTCCTACAAGGTCTACAGAGCTTCGTGCAGTTTCGGACCGAATCCCTTGGAATTAGAAATTCTCCATATAGTGAGATTACAATTCAATGCACTAAAGAGCTCTTCAGTGGCCGCTGTCTTTTCGATACTTTCGCGTCGCCATTTGACGGCGCGTCGATGCGGAGTCTTTTCGTCCTCATGATGAAATTCGTAATCCCCGATCACCGTTCCGAATCGAAAGGACTTTCCTCCTTTTCCGAGGGTCACCACATCAAACCCGGGCACTAGATCATGAACAAAACGGAGACTTGCTCGACGTGGAAATTCTTTACGACGAACTCGTGCCTGGCGGCGTAACCTCCACCAAGGAACAGCGCACCATCCGTGTTCTGCCCGTCCAGAGTGAGGCGGACGTGAAGGTGAATAAGAACGCGATCAATTGGGTGGCAGAGCAAACGGCCGGTCAAGCGATCGCGGAAGGGATTGTCGAGCGAGACCAGGGCGACACCAAGGCGCTACGTGAGCGCCTCTCTTCGACCAAGAAGCGGCTGGCCCACTATGGTCGGCCCGAACTGACCGGGACTGCCATCAAGATGCTCGACGATTTTGCAGAAGACAGCCGCGACTGGACGGCGCGGGCCCGCAAAACGAGCCGAATGTTAGCGGCGCGGTCACTGCGCTCAAGCTCCTTCTACGCAATGCCGCA
>CAZMNG010000260.1:0-3749 GCA_964567505.1 uncultured Chthoniobacterales bacterium | reverse complement strand
GCCAACGGCTCGCTCGCGGTGGATTACGCAAGCTTGGGCAACAACGATCCGCTGCCGGCAAACGCGCTGGACGAGGGGACTCTGGCCGAGCGGTTCACCGGATGCCTTCTCGGCGGCGCGGTGGGCGACGCCATGGGACGTCCCCTGGAAGGAGGCTCACCCGGCAACGAGTGGGTCGAGAACTACCGGCAATGGCATGGATGGAGGTCAGGACCGAAGGGTACGATCACGGACGACACGCAGTTCTCGATGTGGCTCTTGCAGTCGCTGATCGCCAACGGGGGTGTGGAGCCTCACGATCTAGTGCAACGCTTCACTGCTGAGAAAATCCGTGGCATCGGCCAGGCGACCCGGGATTTTGTGAGGAATGCCAAGGTCTTAGGGAAGCCTTGGTTTGAGAGCGGGGTAGCCTCGGCCGGCAACGGCGTGGCGATGCGTTCGGCGCCCATCGGGCTTTTCTATCGCTCAAATTTCCCCGCATTGAAGCTCGGTTCAATCCTGCACGCGGTCGTCACGCACAATGACCCGATGGCCGTCGCCAGTGGGATTTTAACGGCATTCGCGATTGCGCTGCTGCTGGCGATGCAGCCCAGTGACTTGGTTCCCATCGTGGCTCGCCAAGATTTCTGCCGGAGGTTGGCGAACGTGATCCGTGGCCTTGAAGCAACAGGCGCTTACAGACCCCGCAACACTCAGGAACCGGCAACGTTGGAGCAGCGATTCAGGCATGACCTACCCCAGCGGTTAGAACAGAATCTGGACCCGATCGAGATCAATAACCACTACTGGAGCGGCGCGTACGTGCTCGAAAGCTTGCCTCATGCCTTCTATTGTTTCCTGCGCTCACCTGAGGACTTCCGAGAGACGCTCCTGCAAGCCGTTAACTCCAGCCGCGATGCGGACACGGTGGCTGCCGTCGCCTGCAACCTTTCTGGCGCACTCAACGGGGTTCGAGCGATTCCGGAGCCCTACTTGGATGATCTGGAGTTTCGGCAGAACTTGGATCATCTCGCTCATTCTCTGCTGCCATGACGCCCAGACGCTTTTCAGAAAGCATTCGCTAGGCTCTTTTCGGTCTCAACGGATAGAGCAGCCAAATTTGGATCAGCAGGTCATCGGTTCGAACCCGATTGCCGGCTCTGCGCGTTGCGCTTGGCCGTCGAACGCAGTGACCAGATCGTTGATACTCTTTACCCGTTCCTCTTTGGCGATTGTTCCGCCAAGTATTGTAATTCGATCAGCTTGGAGACGTACGCCTCTAACCAACGCACCTGCCGATGAGAGCTTGCCGCCCTGCTGGCTAATTCCGCAATTCTCGATGCCGCGGGAGCAGGCAAATTTAGATCTCGATGGATTTCGGCTATCCGTTCCTGGATTTCCACTTCCAGCATCGGATCCAAATAAATGACATCAACATTGAATCTGAACAGCAACTCCTCGGGAATCTCGAACGCTCCCTCAATTCGATCGATTCTCGCGCCCATCCGACTCAAATTCGCAGCATCGGACAATGCCTCCTTTTGCGTTTTCTGCCACGTGCCGGCTCCGATGATCATTACTTTCTCTTCGAGAAGACGTGAATCTGCCGCAGTCCAATAACCGACACAGTCCAGCCGATTATCCAGAAGCGAGAAGACATTCTGAACTATGGAACGGCCCCAGTCTTGCTGCCCATATAACTTATCTAATTCATCGATAAAAATGATACCTGCCTCTTCGACCTCTCGCCACATCCACTGTCTAATCGCACGCAAAGTATTGGGTTCGCCACGCGCTCCATCTGGCAGCCATGTGCCCGGATCGGCAATGAATAACGGGCAAGCAAAACCGCGCTTCATTGAGGCATCTTCTGCAAAGGCACGAACAAGCGCCGTCTTGCCCACGCCGCTCGGTCCAATGAGCAGCGCGTGGGGGCGCGGGCGGATGCCGCTAGCCACTTTTGGAACCAACTTGAGTCTTAGGAAATGCTCGAGACGTCCATAGGCCTCGTGCTGTGACCTTGTTAAATCTCCTTGCAAGGGCTTTCTGTTCACCACTAGCGAGGGAGGAATCAGCCCGAACAGAACGAAAATCCGGCGCATATCCACAGTTAAAGCGAGGAAGGCTCCGCGGCGGACACTATCTTGGTAGCCGGCCAAGTCTTTAACGTTGCAGATATCATTATCGACAGCCCGGTAAAGGTCCAAAGGAGCATGACCAATGAACTTTTCATTAAAAAGCGCCTGAACGGCTTTCATCAATTTTGGATTCTGCAAGGGTAAAGAACCATCGATCGCCGCTTGGACGAGCAGCAAACAAGATTCGACCAATTCGAGCATCGCGAAGCCATCGAGATTGGTATTCCAAAACGCTAAGTAGTCGAGAATTCTCCATCGCAGTTGATGTTGCTTCAACGCCTCAGAAGCAGCGTCCCGCAGTTCTGATTGTATCTCGTGCTCATCGAACTCGTAATAGCTTTTTACCATCCGATCGACTCTTTCTCCTAAGAAATTGATAAACTGCCGAACCTGAATATTGAACGCCTCGTCGGTGGCTCGGTCCGCGATGTTAGTAAAAACAATGGGTTTCCTCATTGGCACGCCTAGAGACCCGACGCATTTCAAACGGTATTCGCGATGGCATCGACCGATACCGTCATTTCACCGTAAGAAGACTCCTCTTTTCCTCGAGTGAAACACGGTAGTAATATTGGAGGCTCGACAGACTCGATTGACCGGCAAAAGAAAGGACAAGCAGAGGATTGCTTCCGAGCGCTGAACTGCAAAGTCTTGTCAATCGTCGATGACGAAGCAGGTGAGGTCGAAGAACCGGGCGACCAATCTTTTGTGCAGCTTTTTTGAACAAGCAATACAGAACTCCGGCGCTCAGCTTTTGCGACCGAGAACCGGTCCAGGGAGCCGATCCCCTGCGGAGGAATAGAAATTGCAGGCTTCGAATCATTCTGCGAATTAGAGGCAATTCTCGCTCCCCGGTTTTCCCTCGCACCACAACGCAGCGGCGCAACCAATCGATCGAATTCCAATCGATTTCACTTTCAGTTCGGCGGCACCCGGTTTCATTCACGAACTGCAGCCAAACTCGGAAACTAAAGGAAGTTTCTACCGGGAATAGCTGCTTCGCTGCGATACCAAGTTCCCGAAGATGTTTATCGGAAATCGGCTTAGGATTCGGTCGGCTGGCGGTCGGGAGGCGAGATGGAATACCAAGATCGATCCCTTCGCCAAGCACTTCCAAAGCAAACGTTGAGTACCGCCGGCAGGCATATCCAACCACGCGTCTTATCGAGGCGGAAAGCCGTGACCGCTGCCAAACCAAAGTGGGACGGACCCCCGGACTCAGAGCGAGTATTTTCAGCCACTTCTGAATTGCAGCGACGTAACTCCTGATAGTGGTCTGGCTCGCTCCAGCATCGTGGAGCCAGGCCTCAAACTCGCTTCGAACGGAATTAAACGAAAGGCTGGTTCTGTTAATGACTGTTAATACAAGTTCCTGGGACATAGCCAAGCGTAGATACCACCGGCATTCCGACACGCGTGTTTCGGGTGCTGGAGGTTCCGTATGGGTGTCCGATAACGTTAGCTCGCGCGCAATCCTGTTTCGATTTTTCGGGCAGTCCAATTGCGAAACTGACGCTCTGCGAAAAGGGGAAGGCGAGCGTGCTGAACACCTCGGAGATCTGTGGAACGCCGGAAAATTCGATGCAAAAATCAGCGATTGCCGCGTACGACGTACAAGCTAAAAACGCGGTG
>CAZMNG010000259.1:0-5972 GCA_964567505.1 uncultured Chthoniobacterales bacterium | reverse complement strand
ACGTGTCGGCGTGTGGGCGTATCGGCGTATGAGAAAGCGTGACTGTGGCCGCGGGGGTTGAATCAGCTGTCGATGTTCAGCGTTTGGGGGGACAGGTCAAATGACCTTCCAGAACGGCCGATCTCCCCTTGCCCTTTTGATTTCCGACCTGTCCCTGAAAACGTACAAACATTCTAGTGGTGGTTTTCGCCGTCTATTCCTCCCTAAAAACCTTCCTCCCCGTCCGAACTCGAACGTTTGCACCCGGGACGCCCTATTCGCGCCTCGTTTTTCTTCACCTTCCCCGCTATTCGACCTGTCCCCCTCTTTGGACTTCTGGAGTTTCGAGGTTGACACGATTCAAGATGTAATTACGGTAGTTACATGGCTGAGATTCTTAAAATTGTGCCGATTGGCAATTCCAAAGGCGTCCGAATCCCTAGTGCCATGCTGCGTCGGCAAGGTATCGTAGACGAAGTCGAATGTATTGAGACCCTCGACGGCGTTTTGCTTCGTCCAAAAAAGAACCAGGAACTCAGCTTTGAGGACGCATTCGCCCAAATGGCAAAAGACCGGGAAGCTTTGGCCGAGATTCGCGAGCTTGAAGGCACTCTGGGCGATGGTTTGGAACAAGATGATTCTTCGAATTGAGCGTCCCGAAAATTATTCGATTTGGCGTCTATTGGGTTGACCTAGATCCGCCTGGGAGAGGGCACGAACAACAGAAACGTCGCCCTTGTGTCGTGGTTAGTCCTGTGGCGATGCACCAAACTGGGATGGCGGTAGTTTGCCCGATGACGAGCAGACTCAGGCCTTGGCCCTTTCGGCTCCTGGTCACATGCAACGGCAATGCTAACAACATTATGGTTGATCAGATCCGGGCCGTCAGTCTTGAGCGTTTTGGTGCTTTTATCGAGATATTGGCGGCAAACGACATTCAACTTCTCAAAGACACTATCGCCCGGATGTACACGGTTTAATTCGGCTCCGCGTCCTCCGTTATCGGTGGTGAATCGAGCCGGACCCGGCTGCCCAGCACCCGGATCGCCGGCCGGGGGGACGCCGAATTTCAATTCGCGCGGGATCATCGGAATACAGGTGGTGACCATCTAAACGCCGCAGTCAAGCCGCGATGGCTTCCCGGATGTTGGCAAGCGCTTCGTCGCGGGGTTCGCCCTGGCTGACGCAGCCGGGGATGGAAGGACATTCGGCGATCCAAACACCATCTTCATCCCGGTCCAATGTGGTCACGAACTTCATGGGTTTGGCTTTACCCTACTTTCTCGTTTTTTGGAAGGCGTCCATTCCGGCCAGGCGGCTCGCTCCGTTCCAGCCGGGCCGGATGGGTGGCGGAATGGACCTGCTTCAACTGCTGGATCGAGACCTGGGTGTAAATCTGGGTCGTCGAGAGTTCGGCCTGGCCAAGGAGTTGCTGGATAATTGAAGCAGCTCGAGCCGCCAAAAGAAAGCGGATTCACGGCTTGCTATACATGTATAGCGGTGACATGGTTTTAACCATGCTCGTCATCCGCCTCGATCCCGATACCGAAAGCCGCCTCGAGCGTCTGGCCAAGAAGACTGGACGCACCAAGACCTTTTACGCCCGCGAGGCGATCCTCGAACATCTTGAAGACTTGGAAGACATCTATCTGGCCACGCAGCGTTTGCGGCGTCCGGCCAAGACCTATTCCGCCGAGGACGTGAAGCGTGAGCTGGGTCTATAGGTTCGATGGGCGAGCTCTGAAGGAACTTAAGAAGCTAGGACACTCAGCACAACGGGACATCATCGCCTATCTCGACCAACGGGTTGCGAGCAACGCCGATCCGCGCCGCTTCGGGAAGGGACTCAAAGCAGACCTGGCCGGGTTGTGGCGTTACCGGGTCGGCGCTTACCGGATTCTCTGCCAGATCAAAGACCAAGAGTTGCTGGTGCTGGTCGTAGCCGTCGGCCATCGCAAAGACGTTTACGAGTAGCTGCCTCATTTGCCCGCCTTGGTGTTGCGCTCCAACCGGGCGGGATGTGTGGCGGAATGAACCTGTTTCAACTGCTTTGAGACGTTTTTGAGACGTTTGGGGGACAGGTCAAATGTCGCTCTTTCGTTTCGCTCTCTATTTCCTCCCTGAAAACCTTCGCCCGCCTCCGAACTCGAAGGCTTGCGCCCGATTCGTTTTCCTTCACTTTCCCCGCTTATCTGACCTGTCCCTCTTTTTCTTCATCTGACCTGTCCCTCTTTTTCTTCATGCCAAGAAGAGATTGATGTCCTTGAGCCGCCCGCTGACGGTGGCGGCGGTATAGTTGCGGGCGGCAAGGGAATCAAGGTAGCTGTCCCGCCACACCGCGAGGGCGTCGGGCGCGGATCGATCCAGCGCCAGTGGGCTTTTGCGATCATTGCCGCCTCTTTTCGAAAGCTCCCGCTCGCGCAACCATGTCACTGCGCCAAATCCTTTGGGTCTGGACATATCTTTACGATGCGAAGGGTTTTCGCGGGTCTCCAGATGCGCGGGTGGCGTCACCCCGCCACCTCTGGCGCAAGCGGCTCCCTATCAGGCTCCTTAAGGGTGGCGGAACCGCTTTGGCCAGCCCCCGCCACCCGCCCGATTTCTCCCGCCACCCCAGCTTCGCAGGGATGGATTTCGCGCAGTCGTCCAATGTCAATCAAGCCGATATGGGCGACGTTTTCGGCCTGGCTCTCCTCGATCAGCAATTCGTATTGGAACGGGCTTCCCAGCCGCTCATAGCGCACCGCAAGGTATTCGAGTTCCACCAGCCGCTGGAGATGGACTCGCACCTGGGTCAGGCTCCAGCCGCAAGCCTCCCGCACTTCCCTGCGACTGAAGAACGAAGGCGTTCTTACACTTTCTCTCTCGCGCCGGTTACGGGTGCGCCCGCCGGGGAACGTCAGCGCCGGCGCATAGGGGTTAAGCACGTTGAGCGGGCAAAGCAGCCGCTGCGCGTTCTTCAAGTGGACAAGCGCCTCTTTGCGCTCCTCGCGCGCGATCAGCCCGGCAAGAGTGCGCCGCTCCCGCTGCGAGCGGTGGATGCGCTCGGTCTGCCCGCAGGATTCATCGACGGCCAGTGTCAGGCAGCGGTTCTGCAGCTCCTCGTCCAGGTCAATCGCTGTGGTCGTCAGGAAAATCATCACCGGCCCTTGGACGTAGTATTGCTGGGTCACCATCCGCCCCGTGTGCGGGTCCTTGCCCGTCGAGGCGATGGTCAGTTCCCCTTCGCTCTGCAACAGTTTCAAGGCGTAGCTGGCTTTCTCCGCCCCGGCCTCCTCGACCACCGCGAGGATTTTGTGCCGAAGGTCGCTCTTCCCAAGGTAGTAAAGGCTTTGCCCGGTCATGGCGCTGTACTTCACCCGCTCCTCCTCGGGAAAGAATGAGAGCACCGCATCCATCAATGTGCTCTTGCCCGCCGCGCTCGCGCTCTGGATAATGATTGCCAGCGGACGCTCCAGCTTCCTCGATACCCCCGCCAGGTATGCCACAAGCGCGTTGGTTTCCTCGCCGATGATCCCGGCCAGCCGGAACGCCTCTCTGAGTCGCCCGATCAAGCCCGGCCCCTGTAGCCATTCCAGCGCCTCCCGCCTTTCCTCCTCGCTCATGGGGATGGCCACTGCCATGCTTTCCACCGGCTTGAGCAGTTCGGTTTGCGCTTGCTCAAGCGCCAGCAACACCCGCCCCATATCCCGCTTGAGCAATTCCGGCCCGAGTCCCGTTTCCTCCGATGCTCGCTCGATGAAGCGCCGCCGCTCCGCGTCGCGCACCATTTCCACCTGGTCAAGATGGAACCGCTCTCCCATTTGCAGCCGCAACCCGATTTTAAGCCCGTCGCCGCCCAGCGTTTTCTCCAGCCCCGTCACCCGGTATTCCCGGTTCTCGAAGACTGGGAACGCCGATCCGTCGCTCTCAAACCCGAGTATTTACCCAAGCTCGCCGCGATCCTCAACGTGAGCGTTGATTATCTTCTGGGTATTCGGCTCACCTCGCAACGTGGCGCCGGCCCCGCCGGCAAAGCACGCCAGATTTTCGAAGCCGTCTCTCGACTGCCACGCAAGCAGCAGCAAAAAGTAATCGAGATGGCCGAAGGGTTCCTGGCTCTCCACCAAGCCAAGAGCCATGTCCGCTAATTCCATGAGCCAACCAGTTCCTCTTCTCAATCCAGAGATCCATCAACTCATCGTCACTGTCCGGGAACAACGCGTCATTCTCGACGCCGATCTCGCCGCGCTCTACAGCGTCTCCACGAAGGTTCTCAACCAGGCCGTCAAGCGCAACCAAGAGCGATTTCCCGAGGCTTTCCTTTTCCAACTTACCAACTCCGAATGGAAGATCTTGAGGTCACAGATTGTGACCTCAAGTTTCCACGGAGGCCGCCGCTATCCGCCTTTTGCTTTCACCGAACACGGCGCGCTCATGGCCGCCAATGTGCTTAACAGTCCGCAAGCCATTCAAATGAGTGTCGCCCTCGTCTCGGCTTTCATCCGTCTTCGAAGCCCAGCCCGATCAACTGCCACTGGCGATCGATTTCCAGCCACAAGACGGTCGCATCTATGGCTTCGTTTACGGCCACCTGCTTAATTTTCTCTCCGAAAAAAATCCCGACGCCGATCTCCAGCCCGACGCTCCGACTGACCGGTTCTCTTTCTGGTTTTCAACTCACGACGTCGTGCTCGTAGGCTGGCGCTTGTCCGCTCTGGTGCCTCTTCTTCGCCACGGGCGGATCGCCTCCATTGTCGCTCTCGATCCCCGCTACTATGCTCTTGCAGAGCCCAAAGCGGCCTTTATTTCCGAGATCATTGTCTGCCCAGCCCAAAAAGAATGAACCCTGACCTTTTTCCCAATGAGCTGGTTCTTTCACCTTCCACCGCTCACCGGATTCCTTGATTGATTCCGCCCGAATGATTGCCGGTGACAAGATCAACAACAAACCGTTGGTTGGATTCACTGCGAATATCCCAAAATTCTCCGGTGATCTCATGCTCTGTTGTCGAGATGATCTTCAGGTTATCCCAGCTTAATCGCTCCGTCTTCCATCGTATGCCATTGTCACCATAAGCCACTAAGCCTGTAAAATGGGAGAATACGATGATGCCGCTTTTTGGAAAACTACGGGCATCAATTATAGGAATTGCCTTGATCGATTCCCAATCTTGAGGTTCTCCAGCCGAAACCAGGTACCCATTCCCTTTGGAAACGACACAAAGCCGGTTCACATTCGGTGTGGAAAATACACCTGTAAGGCCTTTGGGCGCTATCTGGCCAAAAGCAAACGTTCCTAACCAAGACTCTTTACGCTGGGGACTGACTTTGACGATAACACCATCTTTCCCCCGCCAGGAACGGCCCCAGGATAGTAGAACCGGGGAATATCAGTGGGTGGGATTTCTAAAAGCACTTCAAGTTCGTAAGAGCACTCGAAACTGAGTTCTATTTTGCATGCCATATTCAAAAGTTCGGACTAAAGAAGCGGTGACATGATCACCTCTGTGTTTCCCGAGATCGAAGGTCGCGTGCCGATTTGAAATGTACCTTTCAACTCCGTTGATACTTCCCGGAAGCTCGTACATCACGGCGTCATTACTCAGCAAGTATCTCCCACTACTGTAAAAATCAGGAGTTGCGGTCCGCGTTCCTTGTCCCAATATCTGTGAGTCAAATGATCCAGGGAAATTATGAAAAGGTCCTGACTCCTCCGCCGAACGAACCAGTACTCGCGCAGAATTTATAAAATTCGGCGCTTCGCTCATTGTCGTCTCTGCGGCGATTCAATCGAGATGTCGGTCGTATTGTTCCCTGGGTTTGGCTGTTCCTTTCTATTTCGTCGACAGTGACGCAGAGACTACGGCTCCGTCGCGTTTGCGGATCTTCAATCGTACATTGCCGCCGCGGCTGCGGGCATTTGTCACCACCGTGTACGATAGAAAGCCCCACCGGACACGAACCGGTTCGTTCCACGGCCAGTTGCGTTCCCTGGCCACAGCAATAGCCAA
>CAZMNG010000258.1:0-5976 GCA_964567505.1 uncultured Chthoniobacterales bacterium | reverse complement strand
GGGACCGCGTCGTGGCGAGGATCATCAGGGATCGTCCGCCGTCGGAGCGCGTTCGCCGTTCCCGGTCGAATCGAGAAGGACGCGTGATCAAGATTCTTGAAAGAGCGAACCGGACAATTGTCGGGACATTGCAACGGTCGAAAAATTTCCATTACGTCGTTCCCGACGAACCGGCGCTCGTTCACGATATTTATGTCACGATCGCGGAGGGCCGGACGCCTCGCACTCCGGTGGTGGATGATAAAGTAGTGGTTCGACTGGAGCCCTGGGAACATCGGCACCTAAACCCGGAAGGGGAGATTGTTGAAGTGCTCGGTCCGGCGACGAAACCCGGGGTCGATATTCTTTCGATTATCCGGAAGTACGATCTGCCGGTTGCATTTCCGGATGTCGCTCTAAAGGAAGCCGAAGAAATCTCGCCCGAGATTTCGGACAAAGAACTGCGCACCCGCGAGGATCTGCGATCCGTTCCCGTGTTTACGATCGATCCGGACAATGCGCGTGATTTCGACGATGCGCTGCATGTGGTAGAGGTCAACGGCGGATGGACAGTCGGCATTCATATTGCAGATGTTTCGCACTATGTAAAACCGGGTTCTGCACTGGACCGGGAAGCAATGCATCGTGGGAACAGCGTTTATCTTCCCGATCGCGTACTTCCGATGTTACCGGAGCGGCTATCGAATATGGCCTGCAGTTTGCGGCCCAATGAGGACCATCTGACCAAGTCCGTATTTGTCGATTTCGATCGATCGGGCAGGATCAAAGGACATCGGTTTGCGGCGACTGTAATTCGCAGCATGGGCCGGCTGACCTACCGGGAAGCGTTGGCGATTCTGCAGCGGGAGCCGGTGACTGTGCTCGATCGAAACATCCACGGGGCGTGGCGACTTGCGGCAATGCTACGTGAACGGCGGTTCCGGCGGGGTGCGCTGGAGTTGGATATGCCGGAGGTGCGCGTTGTGCTGGACAAGGAGGGGAAAGCAGTTGGACTGGTTCGCGACGAGAACGATATATCTCATCAGCTCATCGAGGAGTTCATGCTTCTGGCGAATGAAATCGTCGCTCGCGAAACGAAAGGCCGAATGGTTCCATCGGTCTATCGGATCCACGAGGAACCGGCTCCCGAAAGGCTCGCGGAGTACCGGGAACAGATTCGATCCTACGGAATCGAAGTGGGCGATCTTTCGCACCGGCGCGAGATGCAACGTTTTTTGAAATTGATTGTTGGGCGTCACGAAGAGGGGGCCCTGAAAATCGGCTTGTTGCGGAGCCTCCGCAGGGCGGCGTACTCTCCGGACCCGATCGGTCACTACGGTCTCGCAAAATCCGATTACACCCATTTTACCAGCCCGATCCGTCGATATGCAGATTTGATCGTGCATCGGGCGTTCACCGCGATGCTGTCGCGGCGAGGCATGAAACCGCCGCGCTCAAGGGATCTCGGGTCAATTACCGAGCATATCTCGATCACTGAGCGGGCTGCGGCCGATGCAGAGCGCGAAGCGGTTCGTCTAAAGAAAATGGAATACTTTTCCGTGCTTGCCCGGAAACCGCACCGGCTGGATGCAACGATCATTGAAGTTCGAAATTTCGGGCTGCTGGTGGAGTTGACAGAGGCGCTTGTGGTCGGGTTAATTCGCGTCTCCTCGCTTGATCAGGACTTTTTCGTTTTTGACCCGGTGCGTCAGCGGATTACCGGGCGCCGAACGAAAATCAGCTTCGGGGTGGGCGACCAGGTCGTTGTTCGGATTAAACGAGTCGATTTGCTGAAACAACGGCTCGATTTTGAGTTTCTCGGAAGAAAATGAAGATTTGCAAATTAGAACCTCCAGACGACAATTAAAGAGTTTACCCTAAACAGCTTTTGTGTCATTAAGCAGAGTTCTTCCTGCAGTTCGCGGCCGGAAAAAGATCGATTGTTTAAGTGGCATCCCCTCCAAAATCATCATGGATAACGTAATCATCACGAAAGAACTCCAAGTTGAGCGTAAGCACTTCTACATTGAATTTCGAGAAAACGAACGAGGCCGTTTCATGCGTATCACTGAGGAAGCTCATGGTCGTCGCAACACGATCATTATCCCGAGTACAGGCCTCGAGGAGTTCATGGCTATGGCCGGTGAAGTCATTCAGACGGCCGACCGCGTACCTGCGGCCCACGGATAATTCGACTTCATTGATTTGACGAGTACGCGCGCGCGAAACCAAACCGGCCGCACTTAATTTTTCTGCTGCAAAAATCTGGGAAGTATGATTGTACTGAATGGTCGGTCGCAATCGATCTGGAACGCAAGCTCTTGGTCTATTCATCACTAGCAGCCAGATTGTAAGTACCGGCGCCATACGCCGTTGACATGTTGGCACTCTTCGCTAGTGTCAGTTCTCCCCCCAAATCTCGTTCTGCAAAATGACTTTATGGCAACAAATTTGAAGAAGGCTACCAAGGTCGCTTCCAAGAAGCTTTCAACGAAGCCACAACCGGCAACCCGAAAATCGCCAGGCTTAACCAAAATACGTTACGTCTACTATTTCGGAGATGGCAAGGCGGACGGCGATGGCAAGATGAAACCCCTCTTAGGCGGAAAGGGGGCGAATCTGCACGAAATGACCCGAATCGGACTGCCCGTTCCTGCCGGGTTTACGATCAGCACCGAGGTCTGCACCTATTTCTACGACAACAAGCGGACCTATCCTGCCGAATTGAACCCCCAGGTCGATGCCGCATTGGCGAAAGTCGAAAAATCGGCCGGGAAAAAGCTCGGCGACCTCAATAATCCGCTTCTACTGTCCGTGCGATCCGGTGCGCGTGACTCGATGCCGGGAATGATGGACACAATTCTTAACCTCGGAATGAACGATGCGGTGGTTGAAATTGTGGCGGCAAAGAGCGGTAACCCGCGATTTGCGTGGGATTCCTACCGCCGATTTCTTCAGATGTACGGTGACGTCGTGATGGGGGTGCAGAAACGCGAGAACGAAGACCACGATCCGTTTGAAGTCCTGATTGAGTCCGTCAAACACGAGGCGGGCGTCCAGTATGACCTGGAGCTCACCGCCGAAAATCTCCAGACGCTGGTCGCGAATTTCAAAAATCTGATAAAGGAGCGGACCGGCAAAGAGTTTCCGCAGGATCCGCACCAGCAACTCTGGGGTTCAATCGGCGCGGTATTCGGTTCCTGGAACAACGACCGCGCGATCGTTTATCGACGCAGATATAATATTCCGCATGAGTGGGGAACGGCCGTCAACGTGCAGACGATGGTCTTCGGCAACCGTGGAGAAAGCAGCGCGACGGGTGTGGCCTTTACTCGCGACCCGGCAACAGGCGAAAAGGTTTTCTACGGCGAGTACCTGATTAATGCGCAGGGTGAAGATGTTGTCGCCGGTGTGCGAACTCCGAAACCGGTCGCGGCGTTGGCAAAGGAAATGCCGGCTGCCCATCGGGAACTGCTCAAGGTCCGCGAAACTCTCGAGCAGCATTTCCACGACATGCAGGACCTCGAATTCACGGTCGAGGATAACCGGCTGTACATCCTTCAAACACGCAACGGCAAACGGACCGGTATCGCGGCGGTGCGAATCGCGGTGGCCATGGTGAAGGAAAAACTGATTACCAGGGAAGACGCCGTCAAACGGATCCCGGCTGATTCTCTGTCGCATCTGCTCGCACCCGTATTCGACCGCCAGAGTGTCAAGTCCGCCAAGAAGATTGCGACCGGGTTGGCAGCCGGTCCGGGTGCCGCAAGCGGCCAGATCGTTTTCAACGCCAAAGAAGCAGTGGAATGGGCGCACAAAGGAAAGCCGGTCATTCTGGTTCGGATTGAGACTTCGCCGGAGGATCTGCGCGGGATGATTGCCGCGGAAGCGATCCTCACTGCCCGTGGCGGTGTCTCGTCGCACGCTGCGTTGGTGGCCCGCCAGATGGGCAAAGTCTGTGTCTGCGGCGCTTCGGCGCTCCAGATCGACTATGCAAACCGAACTCTCACCGCCGGGGCGGTTACCCTAAAAGAAGGTGACTACATTTCTGTGGATGGTACTGCCGGCGAGGTCTACGCCGGTGAGGTCAAAACCGCCCATTCTGAGGTCGTCCAGGTGCTGGTCGAGAAAAACCTGGATCCCAAACAGAGTCAGACCTATCAAGAGTTCTCGGCGTTGCTCGGCTGGGCAGACAAGATTCGCAAACTTGACATCCGTGCCAACGCGGACACGCCGGACCAGGTCGCAACGGCAATCGCCTTCGGTGCAAAAGGGGTCGGTTTGACCCGCACTGAACATATGTTCTTCGAAGGCAATCGCATTGACGCCATGCGCGAGATGATCCTTGCAGCCACCCTCGATGAACGGAGAACTGCCTTGGCAAAATTGCTTCCGTATCAGCGCGGGGATTTTGTTGGAATCTTCAAAGCACTGAAGGGATTGCCGGCAACGATCCGGACACTGGATCCGCCACTCCACGAGTTTTTGCCGCAGACCGAAGCGCAGCAGGCCGACCTCGCAAAGAAGCTCGGAATTCCAGTCGAGAAAATCCATCGCCGGGTCGAAGAACTGCACGAGTTCAACCCGATGCTTGGCCACCGCGGGTGCCGCTTGGGAATCACTTTCCCCGAAGTGACCGAGATGCAGGTTCGGGCAATTTTTGAAGCGGCCGCGGAAGTTCAAAAACAGGGGATCAAGGTGAAGCCCGAGATCATGATTCCGCTGGTCGGGTTCCCGAAGGAATTAAAGCTCCAGATCGATATCGCCCATCGCGTGGCCGCTCAAGTCGCGAAAGAAATGAAGGTTCGTTTCAACTACATGGTCGGGACGATGCTTGAAATTCCGCGGGCAGCTGTCGTGGCGGACAAGATCGCCGAGGACGCAGAATTCTTCAGCTTCGGCACCAACGATTTGACGCAGACGACTCTGGGCATGAGCCGGGATGATTCGGGTAGCTTTTTGCCTGAGTATCAGGAGCTGGAAATCATTAAGAATAACCCGTTTGCGACGATTGATCAGCCCGGCGTCGGAAAGGTGATGGAGCTCGCGCGTGACAATGCGCGCAAGACCCGTCCGGATATCGAACTCGGTATTTGCGGTGAGCACGGCGGCGACCCGGAGAGTGTGAAGTACTGTCATCGAATCGGCCTGTCCTACGTGAGCTGCAGTCCGTTCCGGGTTCCGGTGGCACGTTTGGCGGCTGCACAGGCGGCGCTCGAGAAGTGATGGTGTTCAGCGCGAGTGGGTCGTGAAGTGGGGTTGGCCGCAAAGTCGATGCGTGCTGATCCTACTTTGTGAACTCGTCGGGTTTTGGGGCTTTCAGCTCAAATTTGATCTGGCGTGCCAATAGCCACCGAACGCCGAACATGTCGATGGTCGCTCTGAGCGCACGATTTCCAAAGTTGTATTTGCTCATGCCATGCTGACGGCGGCGATGGTTGACCGGAATCTCGGCGATTTTATACCCGTGCCCTTTGATCAGCGCCGGAATGAACCGGTGCATCCCATGAAATGGGATCAAGGCCTCGCGGCAATCACGTCGCATCGCTTTAAGCGTGCATCCGGTGTCGTGCACACCGTCTTTGGTAAACCGGCTTCGAACCGCGTTCGCAATCTGGCTTTGAATTCGCTTGAACCGATTGTCCTGGCGATTTTTCCGAATACCGCAGACGAGATCTGCACCGCGGTCAATTTCTGCAAGTAACCTAGGAATATCTTTCGGGTCGTTTTGCAGATCTCCGTCAATCAATACGAGAACTTCGCCGGTCGCCGCCGCGAGGCCGGCATACATCGCTGCGCTTTGGCCGGTGTTGCGCGCAAATTCAATCGCCCGAACACCAGGGCCGGGTTTGATCTGTGCCAGGGTCCGATCCTGTGATCCGTCATCTACGAAGAGGAGCTCATGCGAGATGCTGTTGAGCGCACTCTCCAGTTCTGTTTGCAACTGCGTGATGTTCCCCTCCTCGTTGAATACAGGAATTATGACCGAAACTTTGG
>CAZMNG010000257.1:0-5977 GCA_964567505.1 uncultured Chthoniobacterales bacterium | reverse complement strand
CCACCGAGAGTCCCGCGGCGATAGTGCAAAAGTGATTCTCCAGGAACCTGATGAACCTCGACGACCTCGTTGTGGTTGTTGATCGCAATGTGCGGATTGATTCCGGCATCATACGCGATTCCACTAGCCCCGGAATCCCAGGCAATCGTATAGTCGCCGCCGACCGGGTTCCTCAGGTGCCCAAGACGATAAAAAAGACTATGACTTGAGCCCGGAGATTCATACACGCCCGCAATGAAGCCGTTATCATTGATGGCAATCGAAGTGTGAAAACCGCTATCCCAATGTGTGATCTCCGTCAACCACGTGATGGATTGATTCTGGTCTCCCTGAGGATCAATCTTTCCGACCCGGTAGTACTGCTCGGACCCGGACCGCGTATCCTTATTGGAATGGACGACAATGAGATATCCCTCCTTACTGAGGGCCACCGCAGGCCAATATCCACTGGCGCCGGCGCGCTGGCTGCCTCCCCATGTCACGCTCATCCCCAGTAGCTTTCCCACCCGATACCAAATTTCGGCGTTGCTCTGCGATTTGTGAAACTCCAGAGCCAGCCCCGAAGAATGTAAGGCGTTCGAGGTTTGTACGCCGTTGTCATATTCACGAGACAGCCCTAACTGCACATCCGCGCCGCTTGGTGCGGCTGCTGCGTACGTACTGTCCGAAGCGGCGGCGCCGACTGGGATCGGACTGAAGATCGCCAGCGCTAGCAGGCTTAGTGGCACAGCAGACGGCTTGAGAAAGGCGAGGCAATAGTTCATATCGATTATCCGTTCAGTTATAACCCATTGTTACGCGTGGCGAAGCGCTTTCGCCATTATGAAAAATCGAAGGTGGTGTTTCACAAAATCGAATGTGTAGCCTGGGCCTCTCCCGCTTCGCCCCCGGCTTTGCCCGTTTTGGCCAGGGAACCCAATCTAATTGAGGGTCACGGCTTCCTCAGGCATCAGTCATCGATAACCCGGGTAGTTCGATACCTGCATCACCAGCAGCAGCGTCGCCAAAGCATTCGTTTCAGCCAAGAACATTAGATTTAACAGAATACAATATTTTATTCTTCGTAATGGCGAAAAAGCTTTCGCACGCGTAACCATCCATTTTAACACACTCAACAATCGAATCGACCATATACAACAAAAGCTACCCGTGAATAATACGCGCACTAATGTAGAACATGCCGCCCAGCTATGGACCGAAGGTCCTGATGACGAGCACCTCACCTTTTCGCAAGTCGCGACAAAGGCAATCGACGGCGACGTCGAAGAATACGCCTACTCGGTGCTACTCGAGATTCTGGCAGCGGCAAAAACAGTCCACCAGAAGTTGGTGACCACGAAGGGAATCTCATTCGATGAGTTTAGGATATTGATGCGTCTGGAAAAAGCGGAAAAAGATGGAAGCTTCGTGATCCAGGAGCATTTAGTTCAGGAACTGGGACTAAGCCCGTCACGTATCTCGAGCATCCTGAACGCATTGGATGCCTCCGTTCCATTTCCAGAAGGCCGCCAGGCCGGAAACATAAATTCCCGGGCTTGGATCAAGCGTAAGGAGGACCCTGCTCGCAGACGCCAAAAACTTGTATCTCTAACCGACGAGGGGAAACGGATGCTGGATGCTGCTCGCCCCGATTACATGCGCCAGATTCAAAAAGCTGTGAAAGCCGTGGGACTAAAAAATCTTCTCCAACTGAGGTTCTCCCTATTTTGTATCAATCTGGCGCTCGATCCGAGACACACCCCGATCGATATTGGCGCGCGAGCAGGGGCTATGCAAAAGCTCACGTCGCTGGAAAACACCGGCGGAGAAGACCAGCGGAACGGCTTTTTCCATCAGGGATGATGATCTCCGTCGCCGGACCTTCTGCAGGGCTGGGCGAGATCGTCTTACTTAGATTATTTTGAACAATAAATTCCATTCTTCATAATTGCGCATAATCGCCGGCGCCGTTAACAGTGGCTTCACAATGCCAGAAATTATGAATGTTAACTTCCCCCTCACCTCGATCCGGCCGTCCGCAATTGCGCTAAGCTTGCTGACGCTGGCCGGTTTAAACCTCGTGCCGATCCGGGCTGCGGACGCAGCCGAAAAGAGCGGCGCTTACGCTGCCGCCGCATTAGCTGATTGCGGCCTGGACCTCGGCGACTCGATTCGATATGCCAGCGGCGAGCAAAGTTCGGTCGCATTGCATTCTTCCGGGCTCCTCGTAGAGTTTCACAAAGTCAAGTATGACACGGCAATTGTGTACCGTGTCGGAAAGCTTAACGGGACGAGCGTAACGTGGGGAGAAACATTAAGCCCTGGTTCTACTTTAGGGACCAGGTACTGGCCGACCGTCGCTCTCAGTAAGGAAGGATATGTTGTTTTCGTCTATTCCGACAGGGAGCACAAATCTAATTCTCAGCTGTTTTACCGGGTCGGATGGATCGATCCGACCGGTGACGAAAGGCAAACCATTACGTGGAAAACCGACGTCATGTTTTGGGACCGCGGTTTTCACACCTCCATCGCTATGAATGATAACGGGCTCATCGCGAGCGTACATGAAACTCACGGGTCGAGCAATAGCCTTTTCTACCGCGTTGGGCACCTGCGGAATCCTGCCGGCGGTGACTATACCATTGCCTGGGATTCCGGGAGCTGGGGTATCGAATACGATAGCGGGATCAATCCGCACATCGCGATCAATAACCACAACGAGATCGTTGCGGTCCATCAGGTCCCCGGAGAAACGCTATTGCACTATCGGCGCGGGACTGTCGTTGAGGATCATATCAACTTTACTGAGTCCATGCGGTACGACAATCATGCAGAACAGCCGGCCATCGCGCTCCTGGACAGCGGCCGGGTTCTAGAGGTGCATTCGCTCGGCGGGCTGATTACAAGAGAAGGACAGTTGAGTCTCAGTAATCCGGCCCTGATCGAATGGGCCACTCCGGTCAAGGTCAACCCGCGCACCACGGTCGCTTACCCTGCGCTGGCAACCAACGGAATCCACGCGGTTAAAACTTACGAGGATTGGCCCGACGGAGTCTACGCTTCCGTATCTTTACTTTGTGTCGAGTGATCGTTATATCATATATCGTCAAAAGCGCACGCACTAATAACTCGTTTTAGAATTAATTAATTAATGACACCGAGCTCCCTTAATTACCATCATCTTCTGTACTTCTGGAATATCGCTAAGGAAGGCAGTTTGCGACAGGCCAGCGAGGCAATGAAGGTGTCCCAACCGAGTATCAGCGTGCAGCTCAAGCAGCTGGAAGCGTCGCTGGGGACGCCTCTTTTCACGCGCGCGTCACGGAAGTTAGTGCTGACCGATACCGGCCAGACGGTGTTTGAATACGCCGAAGAGATCTTCTCCTTAGGTCGCGAACTATGGACTACGGTGCGCCGTGAACCAGGGCAGCGTCCCATGCGTTTTCATATCGGTGTGGCCGATTCAATTCCAAAAATCATCGTACGCCGGCAACTGGCCCCGGTTTTCGACCTTGGCCGATCGGTGCACGTGATCGTTCGCGAGGGTTCACTGGAAGAGTTGCTCACGCAACTGGCCGGTCACAAGCTGGAAATTGTCCTCGCAGACGAACCATCCACGAGCGCGTCGCGCGTCAAAACATTCAATCAGCGCGTCAGCACCTCGGATATCGCCATCTGTGCCGCCCCAAATCTGGCAAAGACTCTGGTCGCAGACTTTCCGCGTTCCTTGGACGGCGCTCCCGCGGTACTGCCGGTGAGCGAAATGGGCCTGCGGCGCCAGCTTGAACAGTGGTTCGAAGCGCAAGGTGTCCGGCCCAAAATTGTTGCCGAGGTTGAGGATACGGCGCTCTTAATCGATCTAGGGGCCGAAGGCCTCGGATTCGTTCCCATCTATTCCGTGGTAACCGATCAACTGGCGCGTACAGTCCGCCTCCTTAAGATCGGAATCGCTGAAGGTCTGAAAATGGAAGTTTTTGCGATTACAGCGCACCGTCGGATTCGCCATCCCGGCGTAGCGGCGATGACAGCCACTTCAAATAACATTCTCCCTTACCTGTGCCCGACCGCGCCGGCATCCGGCGAAGCCGCGTTATTGGCAACAAACTGAAATCGAAAGAATCCTTTTAGACCGCTCTAATCGAAAAGGGCATTCACTTTGTCGTTTGCGGCTTTGAGAGCTTTGGCCGCGTCTTCGCCGTTCATCAAGATCGCCGCAAAAGCCGCGTCTGTTATGCGAAGTAATTCTCTCGCGCGATCTGTGACCGGAACGAGAAAAGCAGGGTTCGTGTCGGACGCTTCCTTGAAGTAGTAGGAGACGTCGATGCCTTTTCTGCCGATGGCTTCCTTTGCGATTTCAGCCGCTTCGGGAATCGCCGGAAACACGACGCCGAACCCGGCCACAATCTTTTGGCCGTCCGGTGAGGCGAGAAATTTCACCCATTTCCAGGCTTCTTCCAGGTGCTTCGTGCCAACCCAGATCGAATCCGAATTGCCATAAAGCAACATCGACTTAGGCCCAACCGGCCCTTGCGGAAGAGGTGCGAAACCGATCGCAAACTTGCACTTCTCAACGCACGAAATCATGTCCCCCGAACCGATCAACGCCAAAGCACCTTTTTGAGCCGCGAGCAACTCGCTTGCTCCGGTCAGCACCGCGTTGCGTGACGGGATCACAAACCGCTTCTTTAGTTCCATGTCGGCGAGCCATTGAATCGTCTCCGCCAGTCTTGGATCATCGTAATGGAATCGTTGCGCCCAGGGCCCGTCGTAAAACTTGAACCCGTTGGACACGGCCAGCTGGATCCACTCCACCACGCCAAATCCGTCGGGTTGGCCTCGGATCAACAGACCATATTGCTTCAGGCTGTGCGAATCGAATCCAGGGTCGAGCCCGTTTCGGCCGTTTGCATCCACGCTAAGCTGGGCGATCAAATGGCCGAAAGTACCGCCATCCGTCGGATTCCAGGTCAGGTTTGCGAGCGAGTTCGGATCAACCCCCGCCGTTTCGAGCATCGCCTTGTTATACGCTATCACGACCGTACCCCAGTCCTTGGGCAGGCCATATTGTTTTCCGGCTCTGCCCCAGACTTTGAGCAAACCTGGCAAGTAAATATTCGTCGCCACCTTGTCACGCACAATCAGCGGCTCCATATCCTCCAGCCGGTTATATTGAATTAATTCCGGAAACCTCGCCAGATTGTTAGTAATGACATCCGGTCCTGTGCCAAACACAAACGCCTTATTGAGCGCAAGCCAATAATCGGCCCAGTCCACCTGGGTTATGTTAATCTTTATTTCCGGATTCTCCTTTTCGAACGCGTCCGCGCATGCCCGGTAAATCGGTAGCTGACTCTGGTCCCACAACCAATAATTAATTTCAATACTGGCGCGCGCCGAGCCGCCTGCGAGCAAGGTTCCAACGAGCAGTATTTTAACCAGATATTGTCTGTAATGATTCGGCATCAGTGGCATCCCAATAGCATTCATCCGGTTCTAAGGACGGTTCTTGCGAAATTCGACAGAAGCGCAATTGCTAAGCAATCCAAGGCTTACTGAAAAATAACTTTCCCCGGGAGCCACGGGCCCGTAGGGAAGTAGTGCGGAAGGATTCAAGTCGCCAACGCCAGACACAAGTTCGTAAATCGCGACCATTCCGGGAATTGCCCGCTCCACTTCATTGGTTGAAGGCAGGTTGGCAGCGTCGCCGGAAGGTAAAATAATCTTGGCGGGTAAAGCCGGCCTGCCTGGATACAGCGAATACAAATTGTGCTGACCGACGACCTCATAGTACATTGGGTAGAGCGAAAACAAAGAGAGCTGACGGAAGGGTGCGTAGTACTCTGACGGTTCGATTCCAGCCCACGCCAGATACAGTGGAACTCGTACGGCGTTATACCCGTAGACCAGTTCAAATCCCTGGGGCAACCTCATCAAATCGGGCCCTAGCAGCAGCCAGTCCGGCGGCAATCCCCACGGACTGAACCGCGCCGCTTCGATC
>CAZMNG010000256.1:4100-6025 GCA_964567505.1 uncultured Chthoniobacterales bacterium | reverse complement strand
TTTTCGCTCTGAGGGCTCCGGTGGCGTTTACCGACTTAAGCTCCTCCAAAATAACAGACAATTTCCTGATCGCTCGGTGATATAGGGGATCGTCCAGATTCGCTGCAAGATGGATCAAACTCACTCCGCCGCCCTCCTCGGGAGCCATTTTGGACCGTATCAGCGATCTTTTTAAGCAGACGCCTGGCTTCCGCAATCCCGACAAGACCGGCTTGATGCAGTCGTCCTGGAGCTTCAAGTTCCCTGGCTAACCGGAGCGGACCGGCATAGAGGCCGACAAAGCCGCTATCCGCAATTAATTGGTGAACTGCTACGTTAGAGAGTCGGTGATCGCCGCAGTAAAATACGACTAAACGTTGTAGCTGAGCGGGTCTGTAAAAAACGTGAGGAATGAAAGACGCAGGGATAGTGCTAAAGGCTTTGACGACCAGAGCGTCTGGGAGCTTTTTGGCCAACTCTTCGCCCCCCGTGGTTGACCCAGGCAGAGAACGTTCCATTCGACCGTTCGGATTCCATTCGAGAGGGTTTGTGGCGTCGATCACTGTTTTGCCTTTCAGTGGTCCCGTAGCTTCCACCGCATCGTCGACGCCCCAGAAATTTGGCGAGAACAAGATTACATCGCCGAAGAGAGCAGCATCTGCTACAGTGCCGCAATAAGCTCCGGACCCTGCTTCTTCGACAAGTACTTTCAGCCGGTTCGGATGACGCGAACTAAAGAAGACTTGATGCCCGGCTCTAACCCATAACTTCCCCACGCCGCCGCCAACTTTTCCGGCTCCGATAATTCCGATCCTCATCCTATTCTGTTCCCAGTGGCCTCGCTACACACTCGGAATCCTGCCTTTGCATGATCTTAGAGCGATGCCCACGAGCCCAGAGTGCATTTCGGCCCGATCCTTGCGAGTTCCAAATACTCTTTTCGACGTGTTCCGATTGCATTCGGGTATAGCAAGATGTGATGCCGGAAAAGCTCGGGCCATGCTTCGCGCGACAATATTTCCCAGTAACCTTGCCTTCGCGAATACGGATTCGAGGTAACCTTGGCCGCAGTTACATAACAAAGTAAAAAACAGATATTGCTTGTGAAAAATCGTATCGCATCGGGTGCGCATGGCTCCCGTAATCGCGCAGATGAGCCCTGTTTCGCAAGGGGGAGGGTCAACTTCTCAAACACCCTCTTATGAGAGGATCAGCGAGCGGCGAACGTCGCGATGCGCGCCGTTTGTACGCAAGCTGCAATCCCCTGACTTCGAAGCGCGAAATGCAGTTGGAGACTGTCCAGTGATTTCTCGAAAAACTCGGTTGAAATGTGTCAGCGATTGGAATCCGACGTCATACGCGATTTCACTGACGCGCAAGTGAGGGTTGAGTAACAATGCGTTCGCCTTCTCAATCCTTACACGTCCGAGGTATTCGGTGAAGGTCAGGCCGGTCGCTTTCTTGAACATCTTGCAAAAATAGAACGTGCTGACGTGCATAGCCGTCGCGACGTTTTCCAAGTGCATCGGATCGGCGTGGTGGCCAGCGATGTATGCCCGGGCCCGACGTACCATTGGCGGTTCCGTTTCATCCTCCTGCAGGATGATTTGGCTCGCAACAAGGGAGAGATGCCTGGCAAAAATCTCCAATAGCGTAATCATAGCCTTGTACTGGCCGGAAGTCAGCACAAGGGAATGAAAATAGGCGTCCTCGAGTTTGGGCAAATCAAAATTAAGTCCCCACTCGGATAGTTGTTTGCTAATTTTATCAAATTGAGCTGCATTCGGCCTATTTAACGATACATGCCCTGTTTGCAGATAGGCGATGATTCGCGCCCCGACGCGGACAGGAATAGCGGTCTCGCAGAGACCGGCAAAACAGGTCATCGTCATTGCGCCGGTCGCGCTCTGATTTGCAATTTTTTCCTGAACCTCTAAACACGTGCC
>CAZMNG010000256.1:0-4090 GCA_964567505.1 uncultured Chthoniobacterales bacterium | reverse complement strand
CGCAAGTGCGGCTGCACTGGGCCATCCGTGAACAAAATGGATTTTCCCGCGACTTACCGACCGTAGACAATTTCCACGTCTCGAGGGGCCGGAGCGCGAGCGGCAACCTGGTTGTTTCACTAAAAGCTCGTTCGTAATCCTTAAATAACTCCGATCGAGATAATCGTTGAACGATTCTCGCCATACGCCCAACCGCGTGCTGATCGCGCACAACCCTTTCTCGCGTGGCCTCAGGACTTGGGGAAAGCAGGGTCGTGGCCATAGTTTACTCCAGAATTAGCGTACCAAACCATCCATCCTACTCAGGAGCCAATGCTGCCTGCATCAGGTCAGTTGTTACGCGCATAGTTTGCGTGGAGAACGTACGCCGAGTTCCGAGCTTCTGTTATACTTATTTCGAAGCGTTCCAATTGCTTTCGGTTATGGCAAAAAAATGGTTGCAGAGGGCTCCGCGAAATTTCCTTGGGGTTAGTACTTCAAGCATAGCACGCCCCACGTGCTTGAAGCAGTCGACAGCTATGTGCGAGGGCGGCTGCGCAGCATAGCCCGTCCTGTGCCAGGACGTCACCAAAGGTACTGCACAGGTCGGTGACGGGTGACGGACCGGTTGCAATCTGCGAGCAGGTATCTTTGACTTTGCCACTACGGCTCTCTGGTTCGTGTTAAGCGCGCTTGGAGCGGAGCTGCGCGGCCGCGGGCGGCGATGAAGCTGGTGGCGCGCTGGGCGGAAGTAGCTGCCAGGGCGAGCGAGGATTTGCCAGGTTTTGGCGCCTTTAGATTCTTGCCGTCCAAAATCTGAAACATAATTGGTTGAGGATTTAAAGTAGAAATCTTTTGGTGAATACGTATGTTTGAAATACAAAGCTATGATTGAACAAGATATTCTCGCAATACTTAAAGCGATTCAGGAACAGTTAACGCGCATGGAAGCGCGCCAGACGTCCATCGAAGCGCGCCAGACGTCCATTAAAGAGGAAATCACAGAGACAGCTGCGCCAGTACAAGGTTCTTTCGGTTCACGGGAGGAAACAAAGCCGGTCTGATCCCGGCTGAAGGAAGACGGAAGAGCGTTGGTCTTCCGGCGGGTAAGCAAGCGCATGGTGAAGAAGCAGCAAATGCGATGGACTGAGTCAGGCGCGCACAACTTACTCCAGGTGCGGACGAAGGTACTCAATGACCAACTCCGGGAGACCTTCGTTTGTTGGGATCCTGGAATGCAAACTGAACAAGAGACGCAAATTGAGAAGAAGGCCGCGTAGCCCCCAGTTTGAAATACTCTCCCCTTCGGTCCATCCACGACTCAGGCATGCTTCTCGGAAAGCGGAACGTGTCGTAGCGCGTTCAGCGTCGCGGTTTTGTAGAGGGTACTGAGAGTCGGCACATTTAAGCAGGCGTCGACGAATAGATGTGCCGTGGCGTTGCAGCGATTCTTCGGTCTCACCAACCATGCTGACTTCAGGAATGGTGTAAATGCCGTTGGGCAGGACCGGGGAAATCGCGCTCCCACCGAGGTCGAGCGCGTGGCGCACCGCCTGGCCGCCCTGCTCCACGCTCGTCGAGGCGAGGGCGGGAAAACCGATGACGTCCCGGAGATTGCTCTTGTGATATGTTCAAGCTAGGAAGCAAAGAAGAATTAAGCAAAAGTTAGCAACGTTATTTTTCATTTTCCATTTCAGTTAATATGAGCCGTCAAGCTCGCTTGACACACCTGGGCATTTTCAGCGATCTGATCGATCGTGTTCGATTTGACGTGCTTAAGGGTACCGCGCAGGAGTCCGGCAGGGAGATTCGCGGAGAGATTGTTCGCGTGCTCGGGGTTGAACCCGTGACTCCGCCGCCAGCCGACCTGCGCGTGGAATCGACCTGGACGAATAACGGACTCCATTGCGAAGAGATTTCCTGGTCGGTTGGCTATGGTCCGCGCACGTTTGGATGGCTGCTGAAACCGGACGGCGCGTACCCGTTGCCTGGCGTTCTGGCGCTTCACGGGCATGATCTGGTGAAATGGTATGGAAAAGAAAAGATTGCGGACGGCCCTGGACCTGCTTCTGATTCTGTGCGCGTACTGCGGGATCAACTCTACGAAGGACGTGCATTTGCCAATGCTCTGGCCCTTGAAGGATTTGTTGTGCTTGTCCATGACGTATTTCTGTGGGGGAGTCGCCGCTTCCCGATGGAGACGATACCGCAGACGATTCATGAATTTGTTAATCTCTGGGCGGCTCAGGAGGAGATCCAGACTGGCCATGTTCCGGATGCTGTGGAACGGTACAACGTTGCAGCGCGGCATCACGAGCATGTGGTTGCTAAATACTGCACGGTGATGGGAACCTCGATCACGGCCCTCGTCAGCGCCGAAGATCGGATTGCGGCCGCGATCCTTCGATCACGCCAGGAGGTAGATCCCGCCAGAATTGGTTGCGCAGGCTTGTCCGGCGGCGGTTGCCGGGCCGCTTTACTGCAGGCAACCTGTGATTTCATATCGGCTGCAGTTGTAGTTGGCATGATGACGACTTACCGGCATTTGTTAGATCGTCATGTCGAACCGCATACCTGGATGTTCTTTCCTCCCGGACTATCGAGTATTGCAGACTGGCCCGATCTTGCAGCCTGTCGCGCGCCTTCGCCGCTGCTGGTTCAGTACGATCGCGACGATCAACTATTCTCGCCGGAGGGCATGGAAGCCGCGCATCTCAGGCTCAAAGAGCACTACAGCCGGTCGGGCAACCCGGAGGCCTATGACGGCCGATTCTACCCAGGGCCTCACAAGTTTGACCTCGCCATGCAGCAGGATGCATTCGCCTGGCTGAAACGGACGCTCTGAGGCGCTCGAACCCCATGAGAGGGACAAGCTGCGGCGGTGCGTTGACCGTTGCGACGCTCGAGGTCGCTGAAAGGAAACTCAACAGGTCAGCACCACCAAATGGACACAAGAGGAAAAACGGCACGACTTCCAGAATAAAATTATACAAATGCAGAGGCGCGTTGGATCTTGGATGGGCCGATCTCAGCGGCTGGTGGATAGGTTTGTTCCACATGAATACAACGCGCAGTCATATATGAGGAGAAATCAACATGAAGGTCGTTCTCTACGGAGCCACAGGTAAGGCAGGCAGCGTCATTCTCAAGGAGCTGGTCGATCGCGGTCACACCGTCGTCGCGGCGGCCCGCTCTCCAGAGAAGGTGCAAAAGCTCAAAAACGTCACTGCAGTCCAGGACGACCTTAGCGATCCGGCAAAGACCGCCAACATCGTCAAGGACGCGGACGCCATCGTCTCGGCCTATGGACCGCCGCCGGACGACACTGGTCAGATCATCGGCGCTACGGATCGGCTCGTCAAAGGCATCCAGCAGGCCGGTGGACACCGGCTCATCGTCGTCGGCGGAGCAGGCAGCCTCTTCGTCGCACCGGGCGTGACGGTGCGCGAGTCCGGATATCTTCCCAAGGAATGGATCCCGATAGTGGACGCTCACATGCAGGTGCTCAGGAATTTGAAGCAGAGCAGCATCGACTGGACCTACTTCAGCCCCGCCGGATTCTTTGAGCCCGGCGAGCGCACAGGTAAATTCCGTCTGGGCAAAGACGACTTGATCACCGACGCACAGGGCAACAGCCGTATTTCCTTCGAGGACTACGCAATCGCTCTCGTCGACGAACTCGAGAACCCCAAGCACCGCAGAGAGCGCTTCACCATTGGCTATTAGTCGACGATCAACCAAGCGGCCAGCAGACACTCATTTCCATTTTCCGGTTGGGGTGGGTGATTTTGCAATGGTTCCGGGGGTGTTCTCAGCACCCCCGGTTCTGGTGAACGATTCACCTCGCAGCGTCCTGACTTTGCCGGCGACCTGGATTTCCGTTCGCATTGCTTTATTGCCAGGTGTGTTCTTATTGGCTCAAATCATTACTTCACGGCCGCGCCGAATCGATCTGCGAGTTCCTTGCACGAAGCCATCATTTTAGCGTTCGTGTCCAGGGCACTTTGAACGTTGACCCGCAGGCTGGTCAGCGAGCTTTCGATCAGATCCTGCACACGGCGCTGCGCATCTGGCACCGAGGTGGCCTGATAAACGCCCAGCGTTTTCTCGA
>CAZMNG010000255.1:3608-6052 GCA_964567505.1 uncultured Chthoniobacterales bacterium | reverse complement strand
ACAAATCGCGTCCTACGCAAAGAGATATCGCCGATCTGGCCAAGGTTTCGCAGGCGACGGTCTCGCTTGTCCTCAACGGTGTAAGCGATTCTTCCGTCCCACTGGTCACCCAGCGCAAGGTGTTCCGGGTTGCGAAACAACTGCGCTACGTACCGAACCGGGTAGCTCAGAGTCTCCGAACCCGGCGCACCAAAACGATCGCCTGTATCGTCCCAGACATTACAAACCCGTTCTACCCCGCCCTTGAGCGCGGCGCGCAAAACAGTGCGGAAGCTCACGGCTACGACGTGCTGACCTACAATACCGACGGGCTTCCAGCTAAAGAACGAAAATGCCTCGATCGCATGCTCGAAGGAAGGGTCGACGGTGTGATCGGCGTATTCTTTCACCTCACGGCGCGCGATTTGCCTCCGCTCCTCGAACGGAAGATCGCCATCGTTCGGATCGAGGCAAGCCCGAAGAAGGTGGGCCCCTGGCCTCTGGATAATCTGTTTGTGGATAACGTGAGCGGTGCAAAAGCAGCGACGCAATACCTCATCGAGCGTGGCCATCGTCGCATTGTGATGATTGCCGGCACAGGTGGACCGGAGTGCAATCGGGTCAGCGGCTATCTGCAAGCGCTGGACGAAGTTGGCCTCACGCCGCAACTGGCGAGTCATGGCGATTTCAATGAAGAGGGCGGCTATCTGGCAACCAGAGATATTCTTGCCAACCGCGCGCGCCCGACAGCCATATTTGCCGCCAATGACCTGATGGCGTTCGGCGCCATGACTGCCATCAGGGAAGCAAAGCTGACGATTCCAGACGATATTGCGCTGATGGGTTTCGACGATATTTTCGCCGCCCGCTTCGTGACTCCGCCACTTTCCACGATCAACATGTTTCAATGCAAATTGGGCCGGGTCGCAGCGGAAATGGTGATCGAAAGGCTTAGTGAATCGCCACCTGAAGCCTGTGGGCGACAGCGCCAGATGCCGTTTGAAGTCGTAAGACGTCAATCTGCCTGAATGCACCGGAACGAGATGAAAACGATGAAAACAATGAAAAACGATGAACGAAAAAGCAGGGTGCAGGGGGGCTTTTATCGAAGAAATCCAGATTGGATTTTATGGCGCGCGTCGCCGCCCTGACTGCCGCCGCAACTCTGTCGACGAGTGCGTGGGCTGACGGGCCGATTACGCTTTGGTATCAGCGCGGCGGAAACCCGGACCAGCAACGAATCCTGCAGAAGGACCTCGTTGAGCCGTTTAATGCGGCCCATCCGACAACGCCGCTCACGCTCGACGTTCTGGCCGGCGGAAGCGGTGACAAAAAAATTCGAATGGCGGTGATCTCGGGTAAGGGTCCTGATATTGTGATGACCCCCGGGCCCAGCACCACCTTGGCGCTGGTGCAATCCGGCCATCTGCTGCCGCTGGACGATTACATCAAGAAATACAATCTGGACAAACGCATCTTGGGTCCTGTGCTCAGGACGGGCGAATACAAGGGCCACAACTACGCGCTGCCGCGGACGTTCGAAACGATGGTCCTTTATTACAATAAGACTTTGTTCGATAAAAATGGTTGGGCGGCGCCCAAAACGATGGCCGAACTGAACACCATCGGCGAAGCGCTGCTGGCCAAGAACATCACTCCGTTCTCAGTCGGAAACGGAGACTGGCGAGCCGCCAACGAATGGCATGTCTCTGTTGTGCTCAATCATTCCGCCGGACCGGAGAACATCTATAAGGCGCTAAAAGGCGAGATTCCATGGACGGACCCGGTCTTCGCCCAAGCGATCGATGTGCTCAAGGATTGGTACCAGAAGGGATGGTTCGGCAAAAATTATTTCTCACTCACTGGCGATCAGCAAGCGCTTCTCCTCGCCAAAGGAGAAGCAGGGATGGCGCCGAACGGCACATTCTCGTTCGATAACATGGTAGCCGCATTCAAGCAGACTGGCCAGGAACTTGGCGTCGCCCCATTCCCCACCCTGCGAGACGGCTTGCCCTATCCGATCTACGCCATCGGTACCGGCAGTACGATGTCCATCAACAAGGATTCGGCCAATCCCGATGCGGCTGCAGCCTTTCTCGACTATCTATATTCCGACGATTTCTATGACCGCATCAGCAAGGACTGGCCGGGCGACTGGAACCTGCCTCTGACCTCGATTGACGAAGCCAAACTCAGCAAGAACGTATCGCCTATTTTCGCGACGACCTTCACGGCGTTTTCCAAAGCGGTTGCGCAAGGAAACTACGGCTACACGACCTGGACTTTCTGGCCGCCGGCGACGGAGGACTATCTCATCCATGGCATCGAACAAGTGTGGCTGGGGCAGATTTCGACCACAGATTATCTGGCGAAAATGCAAGAAATCTTCGCGAAGGAATTGGCCGAGGGCAAGGTGCCGCCTCCCGCGGCGCGCTGAAACAGATCGCCGTGGCCGCACCTCGCCG
>CAZMNG010000255.1:0-3508 GCA_964567505.1 uncultured Chthoniobacterales bacterium | reverse complement strand
AAGGTGCCGCCTCCCGCGGCGCGCTGAAACAGATCGCCGTGGCCGCACCTCGCCGTTTTGGCGCCCTGCCTCGCCGGATCACTCATTTCACTGATTCGGCGCTGCCATTTCTGTTGCCCGCGCTCGCCATCAATGTGGCGATCATCCTAATTCCGGGGCTTCTCACCGTTGCGATGGCGTTCTTCGAATGGGACGGAGCCTCCACGCCGGCCTTTGTGGGTCTGGATAATTTCCGCACGATTTTCGCCGATCCCGTTTTCTTTTCAGCGCTTTTCAACAATATCAAATGGACGGTGATCTTCCTCACCATCCCGATCGCGATGGGCCTCGGCGCCGGTTCGCTGCTGTTGGTTACGCGACGCGGACGCACGTTTTTCCAGGTCATCTATTTTCTGCCGGTCATTATCGCTACGGTCGTTGTCGCGCGGGTCTGGCAGGGCATGATCTATAATCCGGAATCGGGCCTCGTCGGCTGGTTCAAATTTTATGGAATTACTCTCGCCGATCCACTCACTCAGCCGCCCACCGCTCTCTATGCGGTGGCATCGGTTGATCTCTGGCATTGGTGGGGGTTTCTCGCGGTGATTTTCCTCGCTGCCTGTCGGCAGGTCGATTCCGCCCTCATCGAGTCGGCGGTGATTGACGGCGCCAGCTTTTTCCAATTGATGCGCTTTGTGCTGATTCCAGCGATCCGGCCGACGATCACGCTGATGATCATCATGACGATCATCTGGTCGTTTCTGGCGTTCGATTTCGTCTATGTCTTGACCCAAGGCGGCCCCGCCTATGCCAGTGAAGTGCTCTCGACATTATCGTATCGATACGCGTTCTATAACTATACCATGGGGCCGGCTGCGGCCGTTGCGCTGGTGATCAGCTTCTTCGGCCTGATTGCGACATTTTTTTACGTGCGAATTCAACAGCGAGAAGGGGTCCAATGAACCAGACTCTTGGGCGTAGCACGATCTTCATTTCTTACTTCATTTTGGCGGTTGCGGCCGTCATCGCCTTATTTCCGCTCTCCCTGATGGTTATCAGCTCGCTGAAGAAAAGCACGGAGATCGTTGCCAATCCACTGGCTCTACCAAGCGCTCTGCAATGGAGCAATTTTTCGCGCGCATGGACAGACGCCCAATTGGGCCGGTCGCTGCTCAATAGCACAGAGACGACCGGCTTGGCCGTCATACTGATCTGCTCGACTTGCTCGATGGCGGCTTATGCGCTGGCGCGTCGGACCGGGCCCGGATTGCGCTGGATCAGCGCCTATCTGCTCGGCACCACGACACTGCCGATCCAGCTCTATCTTTTCCCGCTCTATTTCGGCTTTGCGCATCTCGGACTAATCGACAACGTATTCGCCTTATCCTTCGTCTATACCGCCTAGGCGAAATCTGGAATTATCAACACGAACGGTTCGGCGTGCCTTTGGTAGTCGCCGACGATGATATCTCGGGCACGTTCACCTTCCTGCGCGCTTTGCCGGACCACGGAGGTACCGCGGACCTGGCCCCGGAACAAATTGGATTGACCTGGCTAAACTACATCGTCGAGAACCGCAGTATCCTCTGGTGGGGCGGCCTGGGAAATTCAACGGAGCACACTGCGTTTCTTCGATTGAAGAACGGAATTCCGGCGCCCGTGAGCGGTGCAATTCAGACAAACGGCAAAACGGTGGCTGAACAGATCGGCGCCCAAATCTTCATTGACGGTTGGGCGCTCGTTTCCCCGGGCAATCCTGGTCTGGCGGTAGAGCTGGCCCGAAAAGCAGCCTCGGTCAGTCACGATGGGGAAGCGATTTATGCGGCGCAGCTTGTGGCAGCAATGGAGGCACAAGCGTTCACCGAACCAAGAATTAATCAGCTGATCGAGACCGGGCTCTCCTATCTTCCTGCGGATTGTTTAATCAGCCGGCTGGTCAACGATGTACGCGATTGGCACCGGACGGATGGAAATTGGCGGGTGACCCGGGAACGGATCGAGAAGACTTACGGATACGATAAATTCCCCGGCAATTGCCACGTCATACCAAATCACGCCATCATCCTTCTGAGCCTGCTCTATTCCGAGGACGACTTTGGCCGTGCTCTTATGATCGCCAACACGGCCGGTTGGGATACCGACTGTAACTCTGGCAATGTCGGATGTCTGATGGGAATCAAGAACAGTCTGGCTGCCATCGCCCCAAAACTCCGGGCACCCGTGGCTGACCGGCTTTTTCTATCCACTGCCGACGGTGGACGTTGTATCACGGACGCGGTCCGTGAGACCTATGAGATTTGCCGGCTGGCAAACCGACTTGGACAGATGCCGCCCGTGCCGCTACCGAAACAGGGCGCACGCTTTCATTTTGAGCTTCCCGGGTCAGTCCAAGGATTTCAGGTTGAATCAGCCGATCACGCCTCTGAGCTGGTGTTGTCGAACGTCCCCAGTAATAGCGCGAGCGGTAAGCATAGCCTCGCCCTTGATTTCAAACGCTTACCAGACGGGCGTCCGGCCAGGATCGCAACGCCAACGTTCATCCCGCCTGATTCAAAAGACGCAAGCCACTATTCTTTGATGGCATGCCCAACGCTCTACCCAGGAAATGTCGTGCAAGGAAGGCTCAGCGCCGATCCCGAAAATTCTGCGCCGGCTCGGATTGCCCCTTTCATCGCGTACTATGATGGTAACGATGAACTTCGTTATCACCACGGATCAGCGCTTATCGTCGATCCCGGTGTCGCCGAACATTTCCAATGGCGAATTGAAGAGCTGGACGGCGCTCCCATCGCGCAGTTTGGGATCGAGGTTTGTTCGGATGGCGCTGCGAGCGGTCGAATTTACGTCGACTATATCGATTGGTCGGGAACACCCACAACTGTGTTTCGTCGTCCAGATGCCCACGGGAAAATGTGGCTGCGAGCTTGGATCAATGCGGTCGATCACGTGGGCACGCGTTGGGCGTCCGCCTTTCATTTGTCCCAAGACCGAGGCATAGGGCTATTCATTCAAGGAGCGCGCGAATGGCAGAACTACGCGGCGCAGGCCGCAATCATCGCGGATCCTGCCAGCTCCTTCGGCCTGGCAGCCCGGATTCAAGGTCTCACTCGATATTATGCGCTCATGCTTGGACCGAATCAGACGTGCCGGCTGGTCCGAAATTACGATTCAGTCGAGGTGTTGGCAGAGGTTCCGTACCGGTGGAACTGGTCTCAACGGTATCATTTCAATCTCGAAGTGAACGGAACCATGATCAGCGGTTCAATGAATGGAAGTGAATTGATTCGTTACAACGATTCCGGCTCAGCGCTTCTCGACGGCGGAATTGCCTTGGTCTGCGAAGAAGGGCTCATCATGACCGACGAGGTTAAAGTGACCGCTACATCCCAGTGCTATAGCCTCAACGGATGATCGCGAAAGAGTAATTGAGCTCCCGCGCTACTTGTCCTTGAATCGGATAAGGCGCGCTGCGACCGTCGCGCACGTAAGTTGCAATAGCGAAGGTCCCGGTAGCCGCCACGGCGGGATA